>JBILGF010000145.1:0-7283 GCA_044351195.1 Burkholderiales bacterium | reverse complement strand
CATCACCTGTTCTGCTTCCCGTTCGCAGGGCGCCTGGTACATACCGGCCTCGCCTCGTTGTTCGGCTGGCGGGTCTCGCGCGCCGCCCCCAATACGTTCAGCATCGCCATCAGCGACTACGGCTTCGAGCTGCTGTCGCCAGTGCCGGTCGACTGGCCGGCGGCGTTCGCCGGCGACCTGCTCGACGATCGCAACCTGCAGCACGACCTGCTCGAGAGCCTCAACGCCGGAGAACTCGCACGGCGCCAGTTCCGCGAGATCGCACGGGTGTCCGGGCTGGTGTTCACCGGCTTTCCCGGCCAGCCCAAGCGCGCGCGCGAACTGCAGGCGAGTGCCGGGCTGCTGCACGATGTGTTCGAGAAGCACGATCCGGGCAACCTGCTGCTCGCGCAGGCGCGCGCCGAGGTGATGCGTGACGAGCTCGACCTGGCGCGGCTGGCCGGGACGCTGGCGCGCATGCGCGCGATGACGCTGCGGATGGTCGCCGTCGAGCATCCGACCCCATTCGCCTTTCCCCTGATGGCCGCGCGCATCCGGGAGAAGGTGTCCACCGAGAAGGTGGGCGAGCGCATCGCACGCATGGTGGCTGAACTGGAGCGCGCCGCGGGCGCCGGGTGATGACAGGGTCGAGGCGATGACGCAGCGTGACCAGGACAGGCTGCCGGGCTCGATCGGCATTGCCGGCGAGCAGTTGCAGCTGCTGCCCGAGCGCGCACTCTACTGGCCGGCGCAGCGCATGCTGATGGTGGCCGATGCGCATTTCGGCAAGGCAGCGCGTTTTCGCACGCTCGGCGTGCCAGTGCCTTCCGGGACCACTGCCGACAACCTGCAGGTGCTCGACGCGCTGGTCGACCGGCATGCGGTGCAGCGCGTGGTGTTCCTCGGCGACCTGATGCACGGCCGGCTGCTGCCCGGGTCGGCGACCTGCCATGCCCTGATCGGCTGGCGCCAACGCCGGCCGGCACTGTCGCTGGAACTGGTGCCGGGAAACCATGACCGACATGCCGGTGAACTGCCGGCGGCAATGGACATCTGCGTGCATCGCGACCCGTATCACGTCGGGCCGTTCGCCCTGCGACATCATCCCGAGCCGCTGCCCGGGCGCTACGTGCTGGCCGGGCATGTACATCCGGTGGTGACGCTGCACGGCAGCGGGCGCGACCGGCTGCGCGCACCCTGCTTCACGTTCGGTGCCGCGCTGGGCGTGCTGCCCGCGTTCGGTGCGTTCACCGGCGGCTTCGTGGTGGAGCGCAGTGCCGCCGTTCAGGTATTCGTCATCGCCGGCGAGCGCGTGCTCGAGTTGCCTCAGCCGCGCTGACGGCAGGCGTCGGAACAGTACTTCACCGCGTCCCAGGTGTTGCGCCAGCGCTTGCGCCAGGTCATCGGCCGGCCGCAGGCCTGGCAGGGTTTCTGCGGCAACGACTGCTTGTTGCCCTTGAACGCGGGAGGCTTCGTCGGCATCGTGAAGGGACCGTACCCGGCGGGTGTCGGTGCGATCGTGGATCAGGCGCGGATCAGGCGCGGATCAGTGGCCGGATCGTGCTGAAGCCGCCGTCCACCGCGATCACCTGACCGGTCACCCGGCGCGCCGGGGCCGACAGCAACCAGTCGACCAGCGACGCGACTTCCCCGGGCTGGCCGATACCGCCGATCGGGTACTGCCGGGCGGCGGCCTGCCGGATGTTATCGCTCGCCAGCAAGGGTGCAGCCATCGGCGTCTCCATCAGGCCGGGCGCGATCGCATTGACGCGGATGTCGTTCGGGGCGTAGGTCGCGGCGGCGGAGCGCACCAGCGCCTCGACGGCGCCCTTGGCAGCGGCCACCGCCTCGTGGTTGACCACGCCGATGCGCGCGACGATGGTCGAGAACAGCACGACCGATCCGCCGCCCGCGGCGGTGCCGGCATTGCGATGCGCCTCGACGAATGCGCGCAACGAAAAGAAGGCGGAGTCCAGGTTTGCCGCGAGCACCGACCGGTACTGTGCTTCACTGGTGCGGTGCAGTGGCTGGATCAGCGTGCTGCCTGCGGCATTGACCAGCGCGCCAGGCAGGCCGAAGCGTTCGATGCAGGCGGCGATGGCGGCGGCGGCACCGGCCTCGGTCGATACGTCGGCTTCGATCGAGGCCGCGCCGGAGGCGCCGGTCGCGGCGAGTTTCGCCGGCGATCGGGTCACCAGTACCGGTATCCATGCGGACGGGTCGAGGGTATCGGCGATGGCGCGGGCGAGGCCGCCGGAGCCACCGGTAATCAGTACGGGTCGTGTCATGGCAGGAGGTCCTTCGGTCTGTCGGTGGGCGGGATGCCGTCATTGGCGCGGATCGCCCCGGCCCGGGCTTCGATTGCTGCGCGGGCTTCGGTGCCGATCCGGTCCAGGTTCTTCAGCTGCAGCCCCATGCGCGTGTTCTTCGACAGGCGAGCGCGGTGGCGCAGCAGGAAATCCCAGTACAGCGTGGTGAACGGACAGGCGTCCTCGCCGGTGGCGGTGGTCGGATCGAACCGGCATCCCTTGCAGTAGTTGCTCATCCGGTCGATGTAGCGTCCGGTCGCAGCATACGGTTTCGAGGCCATCACGCCACCGTCGGCATACAGTGCCATGCCCAGCGTGTTGGGCAGTTCGACCCATTCGACCGCATCGACATACACGCCGAGGTACCAGCGGTGCACCGCCTGCGGCTCGGCGCCGAGCAGCAGGGCGTACAGGCCGGTCACCATCAGCCGCTGGATGTGGTGCGCATAGCCGAGTTCCAGCGTCTGCCCGATGGATTCGCGCAGGCAGGCCATCGGCACGTCGCCCGTCCAGTAGAAGGCCGGCAACGGCTGTCGTGCTTCGAG
This sequence comes from Burkholderiales bacterium, assembly GCA_044351195.1. GTDB lineage: Bacteria > Pseudomonadota > Gammaproteobacteria > Burkholderiales > CAIKXV01 > CAIKXV01. The sequence goes on along the minus strand of JBILGF010000145.1, from coordinate 4,450 downwards.
CACGTTCAGGTCGAGGTAGCCCGGCATGCTGCGCCAGTAGATGCCGCGTACGTACTCGCGCCAGCCGAGCACCTGCCGGATGAAGCCCTCTGCCGCGGGCAGGGGCACCCGTCCCTGGCGCCAGGCCTGCTCTGCGGCTGCGATCACCTCGCGCGGATCGAGCAGCTTCAGGTTCATCGCGGCCGAGAGGTGCGCATGAAACAGCCAGGGCTCGCCGGTCCACATGGCATCCTGGTGGTCGCCGAACCGGGGCAGGCGCTGCGCGATGAACGCATCGAGCGCGCGCAGTGCATCGGCCCGTGTCACTGGCCAGCCGAAACGGTCGAGGGATCCGGGGTGCGCCGACAGCCGCCGGTGCAGCAGATCGATCACTTCGAGGGTGATCGGATCGGGCGGGAACAGCAGCGGCGGTGGCACCTCGCGCGGCCCGCCTGCCGGGAAGGACTTGCGGTTCTCGGCATCGAAGTTCCACTGCCCGCCCGCCGGTTCGCGACCTTCCATCAGGACCGAATGGCGCACGCGCATTTCCCGGTAGAAGAACTCCATGCGCAGTTGCCAGCGCCCGCTGGCGTGCCGTTCGAACGCATCACTGCTGCACAGGAAGTGCCGGTCTTCGAGCAGGGCCGGCGCTACGGGGTGCTGCGCGAAGGCCTCACGCAGCCGCCACTCGCCCGGGGTGACCATCGCCACCGACTGCGGCCGCAGGGCGGCCACCGCCTGGGACAGGGCATCGGCCAGGGACGCGGCGCATGCCGGATCGTCGAGCCGGTTGTACCAGGTGCGCAGTCCGTCGGCTGCGGCCTGCCGGGCGAAGTGGCGCATCGCCGACAGGAACATCGCCGTGCGCGGCTTCGAGCTCCAGCGCCCGGTCGATTCGTCGATGGCTTCGGCCATGAACAGCCCGTCCAGCGCAGGGTCGAAGTCGTCGAACACAGCCGAGTTGCGATCGAGCTGGTCGCCGAGCACGAACACCAGGCGCCGGACCGGAACGGCTGGCGGGTGTGCGGGCAGCGATGGCACCCCGAATGCCGGGCGCGGGGCGGAGCTGCGTGCGGACGGATCGGGTGCGGGGGTGCCGACGGCCTCGCGATCGCCAGGGGCTTTGCGTGCTGCCATCAGCCGGCAGCCTTGGGCGAGTGGTCACCGTGGTCACCGTGGTCGAGTGCGTCGTCCCACAGGCTGGCCTGCCCGGCGGCCGCTGCGCTGGCCGCGCGGTGATTCGCGCGCGCGGTGCGGCCGGGCATGCGGCTGCCGGTGGCGCCGGTGGCCTGTGGCGGCAGTCCGCTGCGCCGGCTGCCGTGGCGCTGCTGGATCGCGTCGGCCTCGATACGCGCCTCGGTACTGCGCCGGATGGCAGCGAAGCGTTCGCGTGCCTGCCGGTAGGCGCAGGCATGGTCGACGACCGGAGCCGGATAGTCGCGGCCGATGATGCATCCGGCCGCGTGCTGCGCCGATGCCGGCATCCGGTGCGGCTCGGCGAGGTAGCGCGCCGGTACCCGGGACAGCGCTGGCAGCTGTGCCCGGATGAACGCGCCTTCGGGGTCGTGGTCCAGCACCTGCTTGGCCGGTGAATAGATGCGCAGCGTGTTGATGCCGGTCGTGCCCGACTGCATCTGGAACTGGCTGTAGTGGATGCCAGGCTCGAAGTCGAGGAAGGCGCGGGCCAGGAACGGCGCGGTGTGCGTCCAGTGCAGCCACAGGTGATAGGACGCGAAGGACACCAGCATCGCGCGCATCCGGAAGTTGATCCAGCCGCAGCGCGCCAGGGCCTGCATGCAGGCATCCACCATCGGGTAGCCGGTCTCGCCGCTGCGCCACGCGAGCAGCCTCGCGGCCGCTTCGCTGCCGGGAAGCACCGGCGCGGCATCGCGCAGGCCATCGCACGAGCGGGCGAAGTTCTCGAACTCGATGCGCGGCTCGTCTTCGAGCTTCTGCATGAAATGGCAGTGCCAGCGCAGCCGGCTCTGGAACGAATGCAGCGATGCCGCCCAGCGCGCATCGACCGCTGCGCCGGCGGCGCGCTGCATGCGTACCTCGATTGCGCGTGCCGCGGCCGCCTGTGCCACGCGGCGCATCGAGATCGAGCCCCAGGCGAGGTGGGGCGACAGGCGCGAACAGCAGTCGAACGCGGTTACCGGGCTGGACATGCCGCGGCGGTAGTCGACGCCACGCTCGGCCAGGAACTGCGCCAGCGTCGCCTGCGCCGCCGGTTCGCCACCACGCTGTGCATCCGGGCGCGATGTGGGGCCCAGCCCGAGCGCCTCCGGTGCCAGCCGGTGCCGGTGATCCAGGCTGGCCGGCCCGGCGAGCCGGGCGGGCACCTCGGCCACCGGCTCTTCCATTCGGCGGGTCCAGCGCCGTGCCCAGCCGTCCCGCTGCTTCAGCCGGCGCACCACGCCGTTCTGCGCAATCTCGGTCCAGTGCACGCCGTTGGCGCGGCACCAGCGGCCCACGGCCAGGTCACGGTCGAAGGTGAGCCGATTGCCGGTTTCCTCGTGGCTCCACAGGGCATCGAACGCCACTTCGCGGCGCAGTGCGTCGAGCACCTGCGGCAGTTCCCCGGTACGCAGGGTGAGCGCGATACCACGGCTGCGCAGGCCGTGGTCGAGCGCGGCCAGGCACTGGTCGATGAACGCGAAATGCGCCGGGTCGAACTCGGGGGAATGCAGCAGCGACGGTTCGTACACATGAAGCGCGACCACGCACCCACGCTCTGCGGCCAGGGCGAGCGGTCGGTGATCGTCAAGGCGCAGGTCGCGCTTGAACCAGACAACGGAAGTCGCCACGGGTCGGATGCGTCGGATCGGGGGGTGGAGTCTATGCGCGGGCAACGCCGACTCGCGCTACCCTCCGGGTCTGTCCAACCGCCAGCCGAGGAGCCGCCGTGCACAAACCCATCCGCCGAATCGTCACCGGACACGACGCCAAAGGCGTCGCCGTCGTGGTCGAGGACCGCGAAGCCCCGAACGTGCGCACCGTCGAACTGCGCGGCGGGCTCACGATGAGCGAGCTCTGGGTCAGCGACCGTGCGCCGATGGCGATCGATGCGCCCGATGCGACCGCGTCCGTGAAGACCCTGCAGCCGCCAGCTGGCGGCAACGTGTTCCGGGTGGTGCGCTTCCCGCCCGAGAAGACGTTCATACACAACCTGACCGGCGAAAAGGCGCGTGCCGCCTTCGGCGCGGTCGGCTCTGCGGAGGCCTCCCAGCACACCGACAACGTCCGGCATCCGCTGATGCACAAGACGAAGACGGTCGACTACGGCATCGTCCTGGAAGGCGAGATCTGGCTCGTGCTCGACGACTCGGAAGTGCTGTGCCGGCAAGGCGACGTGATCATCCAGCGCGGCACCAACCATGCGTGGAGCAACCGCTCGGACGAGGACTGTGCCGTCGCGTTCATCCTCATCGACGGCGAACACGACCGGTAACGCCGGGTTGTCCGGCGACGGCGGTACGCGGCCGTCTCACGCCACTTCCAGGAGCTCCTGCATCGGGCGGATATCGAGGGTAATGCCCACCTTGCGCCACTGCGTGATCTCTTCGCGCAGCAGCGTGGCGGTCAGCGGATTTGCCGCGAGCCAGTGGGGTTCGAGTTTCAGGCGGTATTCGCCGCGCACCGCGCGGGCCTCGATCGCCGGCAGCGTGATGTCGGTGCGTGATCGGTAGAACATCGCGGCCAGGCGCAGGGCCATCGTCGAGGCGATGTCGGCCGGTGCCTCGAGCATGCCCTGCATCTTGTCGAGCGATCCGCGGTGGGCAAGCGCGAGCGTGGCCAGGCGTGCCTGCTCGCTGCGCGAGAAGCCCGGCATGTCGGCATTGCGGATGATGTATGCGGTGTGCTTGTGGTAGCCGGAATGCGCGACCGAGATGCCGATCTCGTGCAGGCGCGCCGCCCAGTCGAGCAACTGGCCGGCACCTGCCGCGGTGGCCGGTTCGCCCGACAGCAGGTCCTGCAGCAGTGCATGGGCGAGGCTGCCCACGCGCCTGGCCTGCGCGGCATCGACATGGTAGCGATGCATGAACTGCTCGACGGTGAGGTCTCGCATGTCGCGGTGGTGGAAGCGTCCGAGCATGTCGTAGAGGATGCCCTGGCGCATCGCGCCGGTGGCCATCGCCATGTGCGGTATCTCGAGCGCCTCGAACACCGCGAGCATGATCGACAGTCCGCCCGGCAGCACGGGCACCCGGTCGGCGCGCAGGCCCGCCAGTGCCAGCGCATCGAGGCGGTCGAGCGCGCCGACGCGGATCATCTGCGCCTTCAGCCGCTGCAGCCCGTCCAGCGTGATGCCATTGTCGGTGTAGCCGTTGAACTCGAGCAGATCGCCGAGCGCGCGCGCGGTGCCCGACGAACCGATGGCGTTCTTCCACTCGCCGTGGCGAAACGCCCTGCGGATGGTGTCGAGCTCGGTCGCGGCGGCCGTCTCGGCGGCACGGAAGTTCGACTTGTT
>JBILGF010000144.1:0-7286 GCA_044351195.1 Burkholderiales bacterium | reverse complement strand
CGTCATCCAGGCCTTCAGCGCCGGCTGCAGGTCTGCGCAGTGCGGGCAGCCGTACCAGAAGAACTCGATCACCTCGATCCGCTTCGGGTTGTCGACAGGCTGTGCTGGCTGCAGCAGGCGATAGTCCTTGCCCGGAACCAGTGGCTGCGCCACCGCCGGCGTGCCCAGAGCCACCAGGCCGGTAACGAGGATTGCATGGATCATTCTGTTCAGCATGGTCATTCTCCGTAAGACAGCACCGGGGGAATCGGCGCTGCAACGCCCGCTACGGCCGCTTCTCGCGGACCTTGATGGATGCCGCTTCGATGCCGCTGCCAGCCAGCTGGCTGCGCGCACGTCCCATTGCATCGGCGTCTTCATAGGGACCCAGACGCACGCGATGCCAGATGCCCTTCTCGCCGAGGTTGGCCGTCTGTATCGATGCCTCCAGCCCCAGCAGTGCAAGACGCGCCTTCAGGTTGTCGGCATCCTGCGCGTTCTGGAAGGCACCGGCCTGAAGGAAGAACAGTTCCCGCGTGGCCGTCTTCGGGTCGGCACTGCGGTTGCGCAGGTCCTGGTCGGTGGCTGGCTGTTCGACGCCAGGTAGTATCGTGTAGAAATCGAAGCGTGGGCGGGCTTCAGCCTCTGCCGCAGCCGGCGCCGCTGCGGGCGCGGGTCCGGATCCGGATCCGGATCCGGGTGCAGGTGCGGTCACACCAGCGCCGTTCGGTGCGGAGGGTGTGGCCGGGGCGGTGGTGCGGGCCGGTGTTGCCGGCCCGGGCTGGAGGGTGGCCGGCTTGTCGCGGCTGGCGAACGGATTGGCTGCCCGGTTCAGGTAGAAGGCGATGGCCAGCGCGACCACCAGGCCGAGCACGAGCCCGATGAACACGCCAAGCATCATCGAGCCGCCACGGCCGCGGGTTTCGGTCTTCTTGTAGTCACGGCTCATCGTGGCAGCCTGCGCAGTGTGGGCATGTGGGGCGGTGCCTACATCCGTGCCGGCGCGGATACGCCGAGCAGCGACAGCGCGCACGCCAGCACGGTGCGTACCGCGTCGAGCAGCGCCAGCCGGGCCAGCCGCAGGGCGGCGTCGTCGACCAGCACCTTCTCGGCGTTGTAGTAGCTGTGGAAGTCTCCGGCGAGGTCTTTCAGGTAGAAGGCGATGCCATGTACCGACAGCTCGCCGGCGGCCAGGTCGAGCACCTCCGGCCATGCCGAAAGCCGGTCGATCAGCGCCAGCTCGTGCGGATTGTCCAGTGGCGCGAGGTCGACGCCATCCAGCGCAGGCGGCTCGTGGCCGGTCTCGCTGGTCCATGCCTCGAAGACGCTGCAGATGCGCGCATGGGCGTACTGGATGTAGTAGACCGGGTTCTCGTTCGAGCGCGACTTGGCCAGGTCGAGGTCGAAGTCGAGGTGCTGGTCGCTCTTGCGCAGCACGTAGAAGAAGCGCGCGGCATCGTTGCCCACCTCGGCCCGCAGCTCGCGCAGTGTGACGAACTGGCCCGATCGCGTGGACATCGCGACCTTCTCGCCATTGCGATAGAGCACGGCGAACTGGACCAGCGCCACGGTCAGCCGGTCGGCCTGCGCACCGCTGGCACGAAGCGCACCCATCACGCGCGGGATGTACCCGTGGTGGTCGGCGCCCCAGACGTCGATCACCCGATCGAAACCGCGCTCGAACTTGTCCAGGTGGTAGGCGATGTCGGAGGCGAAATAGGTGAACGCGCCGTTCTCGCGCTGGACCACACGGTCTTTCTCGTCGCCGAACGCGGTCGAGCGGAACCAGAGCGCGCCGTTCTCGCGATACAGGTGTCCGGCCTGCTGCAGACGATCGACTGCGCGCGCGACTGCGCCGCCGTCGAACAGCGAACGCTCGGAGTACCAGCGGTCGAAGGTGACGCCGAAGCCGTCGAGGTCGTCCCTGCAATCGCCCAGCTGTGCATCGAGTGCATGCTGGTGCACCACCGCATAGCCATCACCGAGCAGTCGCCTGGCAGCGGCGATCAGCGCGTCGAGATGGGTCTCGCGCTGCGCCTTCGCCGTCGCATCGTCGGCTTCGGCTGGCGGCAGGCCTGGCGTGCCTTCGACCACGGCGGCGGCCGGGCGCACGAAGACATCGCCATGGGCGGCTGCGAGCGAGCGGGCCATCTCGCGCACATAGTCGCCCTGGTAGCCGTTGGGCGGGAACGGGACGGATTCGCCCGCATGGTCGAGGTAGCGCAGCCAGGTGGACAGCGCGAGGATGTCCATCTGCCGGCCAGCATCGTTGACGTAGTACTCGCGGCTGACCGCGTTGCCTGCCGCCTCGAGCACATTGGCCAGGCTCGCGCCGTAGGCGGCGCCCCGGCCGTGGCCGACATGCAGTGGCCCGGTCGGGTTTGCCGACACGAACTCGACCTGTACCCGGGGCCGGTGTGCTGGCGCGCGGCGTCCGTAGGCGCTGCCCTGCGCCCGTACCCGGTGCACCACCGCGCGGCGCGCGGCGCGCGAGACGGTGAGATTGATGAACCCGGCCCCTGCGATCTCGGCCTTCTCGAGCGTGCCCGATGCGGGCAGCGCGGCGATCAGCCGTGCCGCGATCTCGCGCGGTGGGCGGCCGAGCGGCCTCGCCAGCTGCAGCGCCAGGTTGCAGGCGAAGTCGCCATGGCTGCGCTGCTTCGGGCGCTCGAGCTGGACTGCGATGCCGGCATCGGGCGCGACAGCCGCGAGCGCCTGCTCGAGCAGGGCGATGCAGGTGGACTTCAGGTCGGACGGGGCCATCGGGGTGTCGTCAGGTGTCATGCAGCATCAGGGGGCGTAGTTTACTTTGCGCCGCCGTCGCGCAGGGACCTGAATGCGCTGCAGGTCAGAGCTCCAGCGGATCGACATCGAGGATCCAGTGCACCCTGGACTGGCGCTGGACTGCGATGGCCTGCCGCCATCGGGCCAGGAAGCGCTGGAATCGTCCGCGGCTGGTCGACTGCACCAGCAGCTGGGCGCGCTCGCGACCCGCCCGGCGTACCAGTAGCGCCGGTACCGGATCATAGACGGTGATCGACGGGTCGATGTCCGCGGCGAGCGCGGCGGCCGAGGCCAGGAATCCGGTGGCATCGGCCAGTGCCGCGGCGTCGGCGCGCAGGATCGCCTGCGATGAAAACGGCGGCAGCCGCATCTGGCGCCGTTCATCGAGCAGCTGGCCGGCGAAGGTTGCATAGTCGTGTCGGGCCAGGGCGGCGAACAGGGGGTGCTGGGGGATCGCGGTCTCGATCATCACCCGGCCTGGCAGATCGGCACGCCCGGCGCGCCCGGCAACCTGGGTCAGCAGGGCGAACAGGCGCTCCGGCGCACGGAAGTCACTGCTGTAGAGCGCCTGATCGCTGTCGACCACGCCGACCAGGGTAAGCCGCGGGAAGTCATGTCCCTTGGCCAGCATCTGGGTGCCCACGAGCAGATCGACTTCGCGCTGCTGGATCCGGGCGCGAGCCCGTTCCCAGTCGGCGGTGGTACGAACCGTGTCGCGGTCGATGCGCAGGATGCGCGCGCCGGGCAACAGCCGGGCCAGCGTCTCCTCCAGGCGTTCGGTGCCCAGCCCGAGCGCAGTCAGGTCGGGATTGCCGCAGGTCGGGCAGGTCATGGGCGGCCGCTGGCCCTGCCCGCAGTGATGGCAGCGCAGCGTGCGCTGCCGCTGGTGCAGCACGAGCCGTGCACTGCAGCGCGGGCAACCCGCGACCCAGCCGCAGCCGTTGCAGCGCAGGACCGGCGAATAGCCGCGCCGGTTGATCAGCACCAGGCCCTGTTCGCCACGCTCGATCTGCGCCGAAAGGGCCTGCAGCAGTGGGCCGGACGGCTCCGGCTTGTGCGGGGAAATGCGCGGATAGCGGCGCAGGTCGATGATCTCGATCGTCGGCATCGGCCCGACCGGACGCACGTCCAGGCGCAGCATCCGGTAACGCCCGGAGATCGCGTTGCGCAGGGTTTCGAGTACGGGCGTGGCGCTGCCCAGGACCACCGGCACCCGGCGCGCGCGCGCGCGCCAGATCAGCACGTCGCGCGCGTGATAGCGCAACCCTTCCTCCTGCTTGAACGACGCGTCATGCTCTTCGTCGACCACCACCAGCCCCAGCCGCGGCATCGGCGTGAATGCAGCCAGCCGCGTGCCGACCACCACCTGTGCGCTGCCGCTGGCGGCGGCCAGCCAGCGCCGGGCGCGCTCCGCCGCAGGCAGCCCGCTGTGCAGAACCACGACATGGGCGCCGTCGAGGTCGCTGCGCAACGCAGCCTCGAGTTGCGGCGTGAGGTTTATCTCCGGTACCAGCATCAGCACCTGCCGACCCTGCGCCAGTGCGCTTTGCATGGTGCGCGCATAGACCGTGGTCTTGCCGCTGCCGGTGACCCCGAACAGCAGGTGTACGCCGAATCTGCCCAGGCCCTCGCGCAGCGCATCGACCGTCGACTGCTGCCCCGCATTGAGCAGGAAGGCCGGGCCGGCAGCAGCATCGGGATCGCCAGCGCGTTCCGGGCGGTGCTCGCCCGCGATGGATTCCTGCAATCGCGCGGCCGGGTCGGCGGGGGTTATCCAGCCGGCCTGGCTGAACCGGCGCAGCAGGGATGCCACGCCCGGGTCGCGACCTTGCGCAGGATGCAGGTCGGCCATCGCGACCACGGGTGACGCCGCAAGCCGGTCGAGCAGGGCCTGCTGCTTCGGCGCGGGTCGGCCCTGCGGCAGCGACTGGCGTGCCCGGCCTGCCTCGGTCAGCGACCACGCCTCGGTGCGTGCTTCGCGGGCGAGCGCAGCCGCGGGGACGGCGGGTGGCAGGGCGGCAAACAGCGCGGCGCCGAACGGATGCTGGTAGTAGGCGCTGGCGAAACGCACGGTCTCGATCACGTCGTCCGGGATCGGCAGCAGGGTCCGATCGATCGCCCCGATCGACTTCAGTTGCGCCGGCGGCACGTCGCTGTGGTCCTCCAGCCCGGCGATGATTCCGGTTGCGCGCGACCGGCCGAACGGAACCTGCACGCGGCGGCCGATATCGCCCTCGGTTGCGTCGACGTTCAGATAGTCGAAAAGCCGGTCGAGCGGTACGTCGAGGGCTACCTGGACATAGCGCGGCGTGCCGACCGGCGCTGCGTGCGGAACCGGATCAGGGCTGTGGATAACTTTGTCGATAATTTTCCCCGGGGCCGCTTGTCAAGAGGCAAGGAGAAGCCCGCCAACCTGACAGCACGCGACAGCTCTCAAAAAGATCATGTTTATCAAATGCTTGAAAAAACATGTTCAGGAGCTGTCGAGAATGAGACAGGAATGACGGATTGATGCTGCTTGTGCATAAGCCGCAACACGCCGTGTCTCATTGCGCCCTCGGTGGAGGGATATCCCCGCTTCTGTCGTCAGCCGCCCGCGTGGAACCGGCGACTGCGCTGGTGTACCGCATCAACCAGGTAGCCGACGTTCTCGGGCGGGGTGAACCGGGTGATGCCATGCCCGAGATTGAACACATGCCCTGAGCCGTCGCCATAGCTGGCGAGGATCTTCTCGACTTCGTCTTCGATCGTCTCGCGGTTGGTCAGCATCACCAGCGGGTCGAGATTGCCCTGGATCGCCACCGTGTCGCCGATGCGCCGGCGTGCATCGCCGATGTCGATCGTCCAGTCGACCGCCACCGCATCGGCCCCGATCGCCGCGATCGATTCCAGCCAGACCGCACCGCCCTTGGTGAACACGATCACCGGGACCTTGCGGCCTTCCGCCTCACGGCGGATCGAACCGACGATCTGCTGCAGGTAGCGCAGCGAGAAGTCGCGGTACCGCTCGGCTGACAGGGTGCCCCCCCAGGTGTCGAACAGCATCACCGCCTGGGCACCGGCGGCGATCTGCGCATCGAGGTAGAGGCTGATCGCGCGGGCATTGGTGTCGAGCAGCCTGTGCATCAGCTTCGGGTCGGTGTACATCAGTTGCTTGACCCGGGCGAAGTCGTCGCTGCCCCCGCCTTCGATCATGTAGCAGGCCAGCGTGAACGGGCTGCCGGAGAAACCGATCAGCGGTACCTTGCCGTCGATGCCCTTGCGGCATTCCGAGATCGCGTCCATCACGTAGCGCAGGTCGGTATCCGGATCGGGCAGGCGCAGCGCTTCGATCGACTGCGCATCGCGCAGCGGACGTTCGAAGCGCGGCCCCTCGCCCTCGGCGAAGTACAGGCCCAGGCCCATCGCGTCGGGCACGGTCAGGATGTCCGAGAACACGATCGCGGCATCGAGGTCGAACCGGTCGAGCGGCTGCAGCGTGACTTCGGCGGCCATGGCCGGCGACTTCATCAGCTTGACGAAGCTGCCTGCGCGCGCGCGGGTCTGGTTGTACTCGGGCAGGTAGCGCCCGGCCTGGCGCATCACCCAGACCGGCGTCTGGTCGACCGGCTGGCGCATCAGTGCACGCAGCAGCCTGTCGTTACGAAGTGGGGACATGTAGGGTTCCTGTCGTATCCGGACCGGCGAATCCCGGCCCGGGCGATGCCGAGTATAGGAGAGGTGCCGATCGCGTGATCAGCGCGGCAGGTCCGAGCAGCCCATCAGGAACTCATCGACCGCGCGCGCGCACTGCCGCCCTTCGCGGATCGCCCACACCACGAGCGATTGTCCACGGCGCATGTCGCCCGCCGCGAACACCTTCGGCGAGCTGGTGGCGTAGCTGCCGGCCCCCTCGGTGGCGGCCCGGGCGTTGCCGCGGGCATCGCGCGCGACACCGAAGATGTCGAGCACGCTCGCCACCGGCCCGGTGAAGCCCATCGCGAACAGCACGAGATCGGCCCTGACCTCGAACTCGGAGCCGGGCACCTCGCGCATCTTCATCTGCCCGCTGGCTTCGTCTTTCGCCCACTCGACCCGGGCGCCGATCAGTGCGGCGACATTGCCATGGCCGTCGTCCTTGAACGCCTTGGTGGTGACCGCCCAGTCGCGCTCGCAGCCTTCCTCGTGCGACGACGAGGTGCGCAGGCGGATCGGCCAGTAGGGCCAGACCAGCGGCTTGTCTTCCTCTTCCGGTGGCTGCGGCAGCAGCTCGAACTGGGTGACCGCGGCTGCGCCATGCCGGTTCGACGTGCCGACGCAATCGGAACCGGTGTCACCGCCGCCGATCACCACCACATGCCTGCCGGTGGCCATCAGCTGCCCGGGAACCGTATCGCCCGCGACGACCTTGTTCTGCTGCGGCAGGAACTCCATCGCGTAGTGGATGCCGCGCAGGCTGCGGCCGGGCACCGGCAGGTCGCGCGGCACTTCCGCGCCGCCAGCCAGCACCACGGCATCGAACTCGGCGGTGAGCTGCTCCGGCG
>JBILGF010000143.1:0-7297 GCA_044351195.1 Burkholderiales bacterium | reverse complement strand
GAAGAATATGCGTTGAGACGCGTCACGAATGATGTCGACGTGGCCAACGCCTGCCTATTCATGGCCTCTGACGTGTCGCGCCAGATTACTGGCGTCGATCTGCCGGTGGACGGAGGCTGGGCCAGCCTGTAGCAGCCAGCGGGCGCGAACAGCCACCCCGTGCGGGTCGCGGCTTCGTGCATCCGGTAAGTCCCTGCCAGGGCCGGCGCGCCGTGTGCAGTCGAAACCAGAAGATACTCATTCGAGGAAAGACATGCAGACAACGGCAGATCTGATCATTCATGGCGGCCGAGTGGTCTCCGACAGCACGGTGATCGAGGCGTCGATCGCGATACGCGACGAACGGATCATCGCGGTGGGAACAGACGACGCGATGCCCCCGGCCAGGGCGCGCTTCGACGCAAGCGGGCTGCACGTGCTGCCCGGCGCGATCGACAGCCACGTCCACTTTCGTGACCCTGGCTACACCCACAAGGAAGACTGGGCGACGGGCTCTGCCGCCGCCGCCTGTGGCGGGGTGACCACGGTGTTCGACATGCCCAACACCAATCCGCCTACCGGCTCGCTCGAAGCGCTGGCGCTCAAGCAGCGGAGCGCGAGCGCCTCCCATGTGGACTACGGACTGTACGGCCTGCTCGACGAGGAGAATATCGACCAGCTCGAGGCCCTGATCGATGCCGGCGTCACCGGCTTCAAGTGCTTCATGGGCAATACCTTCGGCAACCTGCCGGCGCCGTCTGATGGCGCGATGCTCGAAGCTTTTGAAATCCTCGCGCGGCGCGGCATCCGCTGCACCGTACACGCCGAAAACCCGTCGATCATGGCGAGACGCGAAGCGCGGATGGACGCAGCCGGGCGCGCCGACCGTCATGCCCACCTGGCAGCGCGGCCGGAGGTGTGCGAGATCGAGGCTATCGGACGAGCAATCGCCTTCGCTGAATGGACCGGCGCGCGTCTGCACATCGCGCACCACAGTGCCGCCGACTCGCTCTACCTGTTGCGCGATGCCAAACGCCGCGGCGTGGACGTAACCGCCGAGACCTGCCCGCAGTACCTGCTGCTGAATACCGCTGACGTCACGCGTCTGGGTAGCGTGCTGCGGTTGAACCCGCCAATTCGCGATGCACGCCATAACGCACCGTTGTGGGATGCGCTCGTCGAGGGTGTGATCGACATGATCAGCACCGATCATGCCCCGCATGCGCCGGATGAAAAGACGCGAGAGCGCATCTGGAGCTGCGACTGCGGGTTTCCCGGTGTCGAAACACAGATGTCACTGATGCTCACCGAGATCAACCGGGGACGCGCTTCGATTACCGACTATGTGCGCTGGAGCGCAGTCAATCCGGCAAAGGCCTGGGGCCTGTACGGCACCAAGGGCGTGATCCAGGCAGGAGCGCACGCCGATCTCGCGCTGGTCGACCTGCAGCGTGACGCGGTGATCGCCAACGAACGCCTGCACTCGCGCAGCAAACTGACGCCATGGCACGAGCGCCCGGTGAAGGGCGTGCCGATACACACGATCGTGCGCGGACGCTTCGTGATGCGCGATCGCGAATTGCTGGCCGACACACGCGGCTGGGGCCGTTCGGTAAAACCGGTGCAGGACATGCCAGCGCCGGCGCCACGCAATGTGGACAAGACCATGGCCGCGATCGTGGCTGCCGGTGGGCCTCGTGTCTGAAGTCACCAGGCTGCTGGCTGAGCTGGTCGCGCGGCCCTCCCCGACCCCGCCCGGTTCCACCGAGTCGATCTGCGAGTTCATAGCCGCAACCCTCGAAGCTTGCGGCTATGCCGTTGCGATTCACACGCGCTCGCCCGGCGTTGCCAACGTAGTGGCGAGGATCGGCACCGGCAGGCCGGTTCTGGCGTTCAACAGCCATGTGGATACCGTTGCACCCGGGACTGGCTGGCGCACCGACCCGTACGTCCTGAGCCCCATCGGCGGCGGCCTGCATGCCGGGCTAGGCGCGGTCAACTGCAAGGGTAGCGCTGCGACCCAGCTATGGGTGGCACAGCAAGTCGCGCGTCTCGGCGGCCCCCGGCATGGCACGCTGATTTTTTCCTTTGCGGGTGATGAAGAGCGGCTAGGTCCGGATGGCACGCAGTTTCTGGCAGAGGCCGGGCACCTCGCGCCGGACATGCTGGTCATGGCCGCGCCCACCTCCAACACCCTGATGGTGGAAGAGCGCGGCGTAGTGTGGGCGCGGCTGACCACCCACGGCCGCGGCGCACACGCGGGCGATCCATCTGCCGGGGACAACGCGATCCTGCGGATGGCGCGCCTCCTGAACTATCTGGACGAAACGCTGGGCAGCCAACTCGCCACGCGCGTTCTCGGCGAGCATCGCTCGACTCTCAGCATCGGCACCATCAGCGGCGGCGCCAACACCAACGTCGTGCCCGACCAGTGCGTAGTCACACTCGACCGCCGGCTGTTGCCGGCTGAAGAGAGCGTGGAATCGTGCATGCAGGAACTGCAGCAGGTTCTGTCGGCCGCCGGCGAACCGACAGATGCATGGCGGCTGGAACGCATCACGGGTACCAATGGCTTTCGCATGTCGCCGGAGCAGCCTCTGGTGCGCGCGTTCGCCGATGCGGTGGCGAGCGTCACAGGTCGTGGCGCGCAGTTTCGCGTGCCGGTAGGCGCCAGCGATGCACGGTTTCTTTCCGACAGCGGCGCACAGATCGTGATCTTCGGCCCTGGCGATGACCGCCAGGGCCATGCAGTGAACGAGACGGTGGAGGAAGCGGGTCTGGTTGAAGCCTGCGCTATCCAGTACGAAGTGGTGCGCCAGCTGCTGGGATGCGCATCCCTGGCTCGTTGAAATGCCGTGGTGAAAGCGGCGCAGTCTGCACAGGCAGGTTGGGGCCTTACCGCGAGGCCTGCGGCGTCACAAAAAGGAGACGGCAGTGCAGCGAGAAGCATTGGAATTGTCGGGAAAAGTGGTGCTGGTCACTGGACCGGCCAAGGGCATGGGAAGGGCCATCACGCTTGCGTTCGCCAGGGCAGGCGCGACCCTGTCGCTCGCCGGGCGCGATACGGCCGCGATCGAGCCGGTGGCGGCCGAGGCGCGCACGCTGGGCGCCGATGCCCGAGTGTTCCGTGCGGATCTGACCCGCAATGCAGAGGTGGAAGCGCTCGTGCGCCAGACGCTGGCCGAGCTCGGCGGCACGATCGATGTGCTGGTGAACGTCGCCGGCGTGTCGGGCCCGTTCCGCAAGACGCTCTGGGAGCACACTGAGGACGACTACGACGAGGTGATGGACGTCAATGTGCGCGGGCTGTTTCTCACAATGAAGCATGTCCTGCCGGTAATGGTTGCCCGGCGCAGCGGACGCGTGGTCAACATTGGCGGCACCTACGGCACCACCGGCAAGGATTTCCGGAGCGTCTACTCGACATCGAAGTGGGCTCTGCGCGGGCTTACCAAAAGTGCAGCGCTCGAAGCGGGGCCCTACGGCGTCGCTGTGAACCTGGTCTGCCCGGGAAGCGTAGAGGGACCCCGTTTCGATAGCGTGATCGGCGCGACCGCGGATCGGCTCGGGCGAACGCCCGAGGAGGTGCGTGCGTTCTACGAAAGCAACTGCGCGCTGCGTCGTATTTCAACCGACGAAGACATTGCCGACAGCGTGCTGTTCCTGGCCAGCGAACGTTCCAGAAACATTACCGGGCAGGAACTGGTGGTTGATGCCGGCTCCGTGCTCATGCCGTATCCGCCGACAATGCCGCCGCGTTAGACGTGAAAGCGCCGCAATGAAGGAACTGCTGGACGTTTTCCCGAAGGCGATGCTCGTCGAACTTGCGCGCGAGCTGATACGGGTGCCCAGCGAGCAGAGCCCGCTGTTCGAGGCGGATCCAGCGGTGCAGTCGTTCATCGGCGATTGCGTGATGCCGATCCTCGCAAGATTTGGCCATCGTGGCCGACGAGATGCGATGGGCAATGCCATCTTCGAGTCCGGGCTGGCGCGCGCGCAGCGCCCGGTCATGCTGATGGGCTATGCGATGACCCATCCGGCCAACGCGATGCAGGCTGCGTTTGACGCCGAACTGCTAGACACGCCTGGGGGTCGATCTATCCGCGGCCGCGGCGCCGCCGAGCAAAAGGGGGCGCTGGCTGCGGCGATCGCCGCCTTCGTCACAGCCAGCGCCATCGACCCGAAATCGCGCCGAATCCTCGTGGTCAGCACGGCCGGCGAGACCGGCAGCCACAGCGCAGCTCAATGCGCGATGGCGGCGATCGATGCAGTACCTGCATTGTGCGTGGTCGCGATCGGCACCGGCAGTCGAATTTCGCTGGCGAACAAGGGCCGTATCGACGTGCATGTCGAAGTGCGCGGACGCAGTTGCCACAGTTCGACGCCCTGGGCGGGCATCGACGCGATCGCCGGTGCACGGGCAGTGATGGACCGCCTTGCCACGCTCGACCTTGGGCCGAAGCGGCATCCGATGCTCGGTGCGGCGACCCTGAACCCGACCGGGATCCGCAGTCTTCCGGAATCGACGCACACGATTCAGGACTATGTCCGGCTCACCTACGATCGTCGCCTGCTGCCCGGGGACGATGCTGGCGAGGCACTGGCACAGATCGCAGCAGCCCTCGAAGGCATCGAGCCTTGGACGGTGGAAGTTCAGCCTGGCGTACTTCAGCATCCTGCCGAGATGCACGCCGAAGGTGCATTCATGCGAGCGGTGCGCGTCGGCTGTGCACGGATTGGCATCTCCGAGCCGGAAGTCTTTGCGAGCCACGGCTGCGTCGACGCCGGGCTGCTCACGAGGCTGGGTTGCGAAGCGGCGATGTGGGGGCCAGGTGACCAGGCGATGTGGCACACGGCCGACGAGCAGCTCCCGGTGGATGAACTTATGGCGGGAGCGGCCGGATACCTCGGGCTGTTGCTGGCTTCCTCGCACGGCGCGGGAATCGACCCAGCCTGAGCAGGTACTCCGATCTGAGTGGCATCGATCTTGCTGCAGTTCTTCCGTTCGCAATACTGGAGAACTCACGATGACCCGTCTTCATACGCTGCTGGCTTCAACTGGTACCTGTCTGGCGCTGCTCTTCACCCCTTTATCCGTGCTCGCGCAGGCCTTTCCATCAAAGCCGGTGACGCTGATCGTGCCGTTTTCCGCTGGCGGTCCCAGTGATGCGCTTGGCCGGGTGATCGCCCAGGCCATGAGCGGTCCACTCGGCCAGCAGATGATAGTCGAGAATTTCGGCGGTGCTGGCGGCACCATTGGCGCGGCGCGAGGCGCGGCCGCACGGCCCGACGGCTATACGGTGCTGCTCACCCATATCGGACAGTCGACCAGCGCCACGCTGTACCGGAAGCTTTCCTACCACCCGGTCGACGCCTTTGATACGGTGGGCATGGTTGGCGAAGTGCCGATGACCATCGTCGCCCGCAAGGATCTACCGGTGAAAGATGCACGTGAATTGCTCACGTACATCAAGGCGAACGGAAACAAGTTGAACTTCGGCAATGCCGGCGTTGGATCAGCCTCGCATCTTTGCGGGCTGTTGTTCATGTCGCGGCTGCAAACGGAGATGAGCGTCATCCCGTTCAAGGGCTCTGGGCCTGCGTTGATCGAACTGCTGGGCGGACGCATCGACCTGCAGTGCGACCAGACGACCACAACTACCAGCCATATCCGGTCTGGCGCGATCCGCGGCTTCGGTGTCACCACGCCGTCTAGAGTGCCGACGTTGCCGGATCTGCCCACGCTCGCCGAGTCGGGACTGTCCGAGTTCGAGCTTGCGGTCTGGTACGGGTTGCTGGTGCCGCGGGGGACGCCGCGGCCAGTGGTAGAACGGCTGGCTACCGCGATGAAGGCGGCCTCTACCGACGCGGCGTACCTGAAGCGCCTGGGCGAGTTCGGCGTCCAGTCCGTGCCGGCCGCGCGATCCAGCCCGGATGGTTTCGCCGCATACTTCCGCGCCGAGGTCGCAAAGTGGGCGCCGGTGATCAAGGCTGCAGGGGTCTTCGCCGATTGAACGCTTCGCACAATCCGTCCTCAGATGGCGGGCGCGCAGCCTGTGCCCGCCACACTGGAGAAGGCCACAGTGATTGGTGAAGCGAGCCAGGCGAAATTCCTGTGCCAGGATGGTCATGCAGCCTGAAAACCAAATTCCCGCAACATGCCGAGGAAGCGCAACGCAGGCAACGGCAGGTGCCGCCCTTTCAGCTGTATCACTGCCAGCGGTTGGGGAGAAAACCCAGACTCCTTGATCAGGCGAGCGGTCACCCCGTCCTGTGATCTGGCCAGCGGCGTGCCTACCTGAATCTGAAAGGATACGGCCTCGCCCTCGCGCACGAAATTGCGCAGCAGTTCGAACGAATCAGACTCCAACACGATATCTGGTCGCAGAGAACTGCGGGCAAAGAATGCATCCAGTATCGCCCTGCCCCCAAGCCCCGCCGCTGGCATTGCCAACGGAAATCTGAGGCAGTCACGCATCCCTACCGTCTCGTGCTCGGCCAGCGGATGCCTGACGGCCATTACCGCGCACAGGGGCTGATCGATTTCTATCTGCAGACTTATATCGGCTGCTGGCTGCGGGTTGTAGACAATGCCCAGGTCGGCTTCGAACGCACGCAATGCGGAGACGGCCGTCTGGCGATCGCGGATCAGGACCTTGAAGTCGATACCCGGATTGGCACACTGGAATCGTCCGAGTAACGCCGGCAGAACGCAGTACGCAAGGGCCTGGCTGGAGACGATCGACACAGTGCCCCGCCGCATACCCTTGAGGTGTGCGATCTCGCTCTGGATGCGCTCGAAGTCGGCGCGTTGTGCGCGTACATGGTGCAGAAACAACTCGCCCGCCGCAGTGAGCCGCATTCCGCGTGCATGCCGTTCGAATAGCAGCGTCCCCATTTCGCGCTCCAGGTCCTGGATACGGCGATCCAGCGCAGAAGCAGTGATGGACAGCGCCTCGGCCGCCTTGCGGATCGAACCCGCTGTAGCCACTGATTCTATGTATTTAAATACGCGCAGGTATTGCAGTGACACCGTATCTCCTTTTTGCGCAGTTGCGCGAGCTGCCCCGTCCTCGGCGCCCGCGATTCAACCACCGCCATGAACCGCGCGCGAGCGATACGGGACTCGACTTTGCTCGCCACTATGGCACCTCGGTGCTGCCGGCGCGTACCGCCGATCAAAGCAGACACCCATCCGCATGCGCGGCGAACCAGCTCCGAAAGACATCCAAGCCTCTCACCACGGCAAGTGCTCCTCAAGCTCGGCCAGCGCCTGCTGTACCCGATCGTCGGCGTCGCTCTGCAGACTCAGAATCAG
>JBILGF010000176.1:0-6786 GCA_044351195.1 Burkholderiales bacterium | reverse complement strand
ACGATCGTCACCAAGGACCACAGCCTGTCCGCCCAGTGGGAACACACCGTGCTGGTCACCGACGACGGGTTCGAAGTGCTGACCGTGTCGGCAGGCTCGCCGCCCCCGCCTGCCTGAGCCGTCGCCGCCAGCCTTGCCATCCGTCGCCGACCCCGCACCGGCGTGCGGGCCGCAGCAGAGCGCCCCCTCCCGATGCCGCATCCCCGACCCGCCGAGTCCGCCGTCCTGCCCGATGCTGCCCGCGCCGGGCTGACCGCACGGCTGCGGCAGCGACTGAACGACGGGCGTGCGCAACTGCGCGAGCGCTATCTCGCAGGCCTGTCTGCGCGGCGCATGCTTCGAGGCCAGGCGACGCTCACCGATGCACTGCTGCGCGAAGTCTGGAAGCAACTGCAGATGCCCCCGGCTGCTGCCTTGCTGGCCGTGGGCGGTTATGGCCGCGGCGAGCTCTTCCCGTGGTCGGACGTCGATCTTCTGGTGCTGCTGGACGGCCCGCCCGATGCGGCCATGGCGACCCGGATCGAGGAGCTGATCGGGACGCTCTGGGACATCGGGCTCGAGGTGGGCCACAGCGTGCGCACCGTCGAGCAGTGCCTCGAGCTCTCGGCCCGCGACGTGACCGTGCAGACCAACCTGCTCGAGGCACGCCTGCTGTGCGGGGCCCGCCGGCGCGCGACCGTGTTCCGCGAGCAACTGGCTGCACGCCTCGATCCCGTACTATTCTGCCAGGCCAAGCAGCTCGAGCAGGCGCAGCGCCACACGCGCTACCAGGAGAGCGCGCACAACCTCGAGCCAAGCATCAAGGAAAGCCCCGGCGGCCTGCGTGACCTGCAGACCATCCTGTGGATCGGGCGCGCCAGCCGCTCCGGATCCGACTGGCGCGAACTGGCGGCCAACGGCCTGATCACCTCCACCGAAGCCAGGTTCATCGCGCACCATGAGCGGTTCCTGAACGACCTGCGCATCCGCATCCACCTGATCGCCGGCCGGCGTGAAGACCGCCTGCTGTTCGACCTGCAGACGCGCCTCGCCGGGCACTACGGGCTGTCCGACACGCCTTCGAAGCGGGCCAGCGAACAATTGATGCAGCGCTACTACCGCACTGCCAAGTCGGTGACCCTCACCAACACCATCCTTCTGCAGAACCTGCTGGCCAGGCTGCGCCCGGGGCCGTCCCTGCCACCGGTGGTCATCGACGACCGGTTCCAGGCGCGCAACGAACTGCTCGAAGCGCGAGGGCGCGACCTTTTCGACCGCGACCCCCACGCGATCCTCGCGACCTTCATCACCCTTCAGCGGCATCCCGAGCTCAAGGGCATCGAAGCCGAGACCATGCGTGCCCTCTGGCGCAGCCGCACGCGCATCGATCGGGTCTTCCGCGCGGATCCGGTCAATCGCGCGCAGTTCATGCAGATCCTGCGCGAGCCGCTCGGCGTCGTGCGAGAGGTGCGCCGCATGCACCTGTACGGCGTGCTGCGCCGCTACATTCCCGCCTTCGGCCGGATCTTCGGACAGATGCAGCATGACCTGTTCCACGTCTACACGGTCGACGAGCATATCCTTCGCGTCGTGCGCAACGTGCGCAGGTTCGCGGTGCCGGAGTTCGCGCACGAGTACCCCCTGTGCAGCCGGCTGATCTCCGATTTCGAGAAGCCCGAACTGCTCTACCTCGCAGCGATCTTCCACGACATCGCGAAGGGCCGCGGCGGAGACCATTCCGAACTCGGCATGGCCGATGCCCGGCGCTTCTGCCGCAGCCATTCCATCCCACGCGAGGATGCCGAGCTGGTCGCGTGGCTGGTGCAGGCACACCTGGCGATGTCCTCGGTGGCGCAGAAGCAGGACATCTCCGACCCCGACGTGGTCGCCGCCTTCGGCCGGCGGGTCGGCGACCTCAGGCGCCTGGTGGCGCTCCATATCCTGACCGTCGCCGACATCCGCGGCACCAGCCCCAAGGTCTGGAACGGCTGGAAGGCGAAGCTGCTCGAGGATCTGTTCCTCGCCACCCGGCGCTTCCTCGATGGTGGCGCGGTCGACCTCGACAACAGCCTGCAGATCCGGCAGCGCGAGGCGCTCGCCAAGCTTGCGCTCTACGGGCTGCCCGAAGACGCACAGCGGCCACTGTGGGAGAAGCTCGAGACAGCCTACTTCCTGCGCCACGATCCGCAGGAGATCGCATGGCATGCCCGTGCGCTGGTGAATCGGGAATCGTCCACGGAGCCGGTGGTTCGCGCCCGACCGGCGCCCGGTGGCGGTGGCATTCAGGTGCTGGTCTACGTTCCCGAGCAGAAAGAACTGTTCGCGCGCATGTGCGGATTCTTCGAACGCATCGGCTTCTCGATCGTCGATGCGAAGATCAACACCACGCGCCATCAGTACGCGCTCGACTCGTTCACCCTGCTCGATCCGGACAATGCCAGGCGCGAGTACCGCGACATGATGAGCATCATCGAGCATGAGCTGGCCCTGGCGCTGACCTCGCGCACCGCGCTGCCGCCAGCCGTCCGCGGCCGGCTGAGCCGCCAGTTGCGCCATTTCCCGATCGAGCCCGAAGTGGGCATACGGCCGGATGAACGCGGCACCTATCAGGTGCTTTCGATTGTCGCCGGGGATCGCCCCGGCCTGCTCTACAGTGTCGCCCGCGTGCTGATCGACTACGATGTCGGCGTGCACACGGCACTGATCAATACGCTGGGCGAGCGCGCCGAAGACACTTTCCTGATCAGCGGCGCGGTGCTGTCGAACGAGCGGGCGGTGCTGCGCCTGCAGGCCGACCTGCTGGCGGCGCTGTCGGTGCGCTGACTGCACCCGCCGGCGTTGCACTGGCACCACCTTCGACCTGGTAGAGCCATGCGAGCAGCTCGGCCACGGCGATGTACAGCTGGGGCGGGATGCGCTGATCGAGGTCCACCTGCATGAGCAGCGCCACCAGTTCGGTCGATTCGTGCACGTACACGCCTGCCTCGCGCGCGCGCTCGATGATGGTCTCGGCGATGACCCCGCTGCCCTTGGCCACGACCCTGGGCGCCGCATCGCCCGTACGGTAGGCGAGCGCGACCGCCTGCGGCGACCTGGGCCGCGCGGGCACGCTCACGAAGTCGTCACCTGCAGCGCCTGCACGCTGAGCCCGGATGCGGCGAGTGCCTCGGCCAGCTCGGGCCTTGCCGCAGTCAGTGCGTCCGCGCTCGCCGGTGCGCCGGCGGCCAGCAGGATCTGGATGCAATCGCCGCGCAGCACCAGCCTTGCCTCGACTGCCCCCAGGCGCGGCAGGGTCACTGAAAGGCGGGTCGACCAGTCTGCCCCGGCCTCCGGATCGAATGGCGGATCCGCCTCGGACGGCTGCGGCTTCTCCTGTACGGTCAAGCGCGCATGCAGGCCGGGCAGCACGAGCCCGCTCCAGCTGGCGCTGCCGGCGTCGAGCGCGCCGAGCTGCTGCTGCACCAGGCCGACGGCAGCTGGATCGACCACGCCGGCAAGCGCGCGGCCGGCGGCCGGCGCCGTGCCCGGCAGCGGCGCCAGTTTCCCCTGCGGCTCCTGGCGCAGGGCGTCGAGCGATCGTTCGCCCGCGACCCATTGCGCCTGATGCGACTCGTAGAACAGGCCGCTGCCCGCGAACGTGCGAGCGAGTGCGCCGGCGATCTGCCCGGCCAGTGCGGCCCGTGCGGGCGCAGGCAATGCGACCAGCGGAGCGCGCATGTCCGGCAGGTCAGGGGCATCTGCAGCAGCGGGGCCTGCGGCATGCTTGGCCCCGGCGGCAGAGATATCCGCAACGAGGCGGGACAGCGCCTGTCCGGCGGCACTGACCCGCACGTCGCCGGCCACCGGCCCGGAACGATCGCGTGCCTCGCCGGCCGAGGTCCCGGACGGCAGGGTCGCGCCCCGGGCCACCACGGTCTCGGCCTGCGGTTCGCCCCGGGCAGAGAGCACCAGGCGGGGCTGCTCGGCCGTGACGGTCAGTCGCACCATGTCGCCACGGCGTGCGCCGCGGGGTAACAGCACTTCTACCGGCCGGCCATCGAGCATGGCGACGAGCCGTCCGTCGGCCGGGTCGGACAGCAACCGTGCGCCGACGACCTGCCCCAGCGACAGGGATTGCGGCGACAGCCGCCCGTCGAGCACGATCGCCGGACCGACTGCCCCGACCGGCGCGATCGCCGGACCGACGCGCAGTGGAGGATCCACGGGCGTCATCGCGGCGCAACCCCGGCCCTGGACGTGTCGCCCTCGGCTTGACGGCAACCGCTGTCGCCTGCGCTCACCGGCGTGCGTCCGACCCGGCGCGCGGTCAGTGCGTGGACGACGACCGGTACAACGCCACGATCAGTTCCGCTTCGCCGCGAGAGATACCGCAATCGCCGGCCACCTCGGCCACCGCCCGCCCCTCGCGTGCCATGCGGATTGCGTGTCCGTAGGGCGTATCGGGGGATTCCGCACCGGGCACGCCCGACGGGCCAACCGTGCCGGAAGCTGCCGCAGGCCTGCGGCCCGCATCGAGCATCGCAGCGGAGGACGCGCTGCCGGGCACGGCGGACGTATCCAGGCGCGCCCGCAACTGCGCCGTCTCCAGCCGCAGCGCATCGATCTGCGCCCGCAGCTCGGCGAGGGCCCGTGCCTGGGCATGGGCCTGTGCGCCGCGCTGCCAGCGCCGCCAGCCCGGATTGCCACCCCGGCGCAGCAGCAGGAGCATCTCGGCCACGTACACCGCGAGAACCGCCGCCAGCACCAGCAGGAGTTCGCGCCACGTGATGATGATCGAATCCATGCCACGCTGCCCCGCACCGTTCCAGACGGGGCATCTTGCTACCTTGACGCGGCGGCGTCAACGTGGCCATTCGTCGCCATCCGTTGCCATCCGTAGCCATTGGTCGCCATTGGTCGCCAACCGGGCCCGTCCTCAGCGGCTCGAGTAGGTTCGCTCGAGCTTGTCCCGGGTATCGGCGGCATTCAGTATCTGTCGCAACTCGGCCATCCAGTCCTGCGAAAGCATGGCGATCTCCTGGTCGCATACGATCATCCGCTGCAGGATGCTGCGCTTGCCGTCGCGCTCGTCACCGCGATCGCGACCGGCATGGGGCGTCCCGCGTCCGATGACTTCCAGGATCGCACCTCGGGCCTTCTCCAGCTCGATCAGCTGATCCCATTGCGCCGACCGCGCGCAGGACAGCATGCGCTCGGTCAGTTCGAGGGCTTCCTCGTAGGCCTTGAGCGTGGACATGGACGCGTGGACCTGATGCCTCGGTTCGCGCTCAGGCGAGGCCGAGCGAAAGGCTGCCATGCGCCCTGCCGGGAACCGGGTCGTTCGCCGCTGGCAGCGCGCTCGCCACCGGCCCGGCGGACAGTTGCTGCCACGCGCCCCTGAGCTCCTGCACCAGCCTGATCACTTCTTCGAGGTGGCTCGCATCGTTCTGCAGGTTGCCGAGCATCAGCCGGGTGATCATGTACTCATAGAGCGAGGCGAGATTGGCGGCGATCTCCCCGCCGCGCTCGAGGTCCAGCGCCGGCATCAGTCCTTCGGTCAGGATCGCCAGCGCCCTGGATATCGCCTCGCCCTTTTCCGCGATACGTGCTTCGACCATGGCCAGCCGGCCGCGGTGCAGCGACGCCAGCAGACCGTCGTGCAGCATCAGGATGAGCTGCTCGGGCGAGGCGTCCGCGATCGCGGTTTCGAGTCCGGTAGCCGCATAGGCACGGCTCACAAGGAACGGGTTGGCTGGCATCGAAGAGTATCCTGTGGGTGGTTGCGATCCGGATCGGTCGATCGCGGATGGGGTCTCTGCAGTCGGGGCGGTCGTCCGCGCGGTAGCGGTCAGCCCGCTGGCGCGGGCTGCGCCCCCCGCTCCCGACGTGATAACCATCGGCAGTTTCCGGCGAAAATGAAGTGCCCGGCGCATCCCACGGCAACGGCGCTCATCGCTTGTTCAATATCGACAGCTGCTGGGTGAGGAACTCGCTGGTCTGCGACAGGTTTCCGATCAGCACATCGAGCGCGCCGAACTGCGCGCGGTAGCGCTGCTCGATCCCCTCGAGCCGCCGCCGCATCGCGCTGCGCTGGTCGGCGATCTCCGCCACCGAGCGGTTGATGCCTTCGGTGCGCCCCGATACGCCACCGTCCACCCCCAGTTGCGTACTGGCGAAGCCGGACAGCTGGGAGGCGTAGCCGACCGTGTAGTCGACCGTCGCCCGCAGGCCGGGTTCCCCGCCGAGCACGCGCACCGACAGGCCGGACACCGACGACAGCGTCTGTCCCGATCCGGTCGCTACGACGCCATCGATCGTACCCGATACATCGATGCCGTCTGCGCGTACGGGATTACCGCCGAACAGACCGGCAAGCGCGTTGCCGCCCTCCAGCATCACCCGGGACCTCGCTGACCTGAACGCTGCGCCCTGCAGCCTGCAACGCCGTGGCGCCGTTGATGCGTCCCTGCAGTTCCACGGCCAGCGCTGCTGCGCTGGCATACGTGCCGGCGCCCAGCGTGATGCTGACGGCGGTGTCGTCGATGGTGAGGTCGAGCGTGTCGTTCACTCCGGCGGTGATGGTCAGCCCTGCCTCGGCGCTGCCATTGCCGGTGCCCCGCGTCGCCAGCTGGGCGACCTCGACCGCAAAGCTGCCCGCGGTCACGCCTGATCGGGCCGACACGAACTCGACCCGCGGGTCGGTGCTCGATCCCAGCGGCGCGAACAGCCCGGCGATCTTTCCCGGATTGGCGGCCATCGCGCGGTTCAATCGGGTCGCATCCAGCAGCAGCGTGCCATCCCGCTGGAACGAGATGCCCACGTCGCTCA
>JBILGF010000141.1:0-7308 GCA_044351195.1 Burkholderiales bacterium | reverse complement strand
GATGGCCTGTTCGAGAAGTTTCCCTGCGACAGGCTGTTCGCCATGCACAACCACCCGGGCGCGCCGCAGGGGAACCTGCTGACGCGGACGGGCGCCTTCATGGCCGCTGGCGACCGGGTCTTCATCACCATCACCGGAGCCGGTGGCCATGCGGGACGGCCGCACCTGGCGGTCGATCCGCTGGTGGCAGCCGCCGCCATCGTGATGGCCCTGCAGACCGTGGTGTCGCGCAACGTGGACCCGTCCGAATCGGCCGTGGTCAGCGTGGGACGGCTGCGCTCGGGTGACGCGCTGAACGTGATCCCCGGCGAGGCCGAACTCGGCATCAGCGTGCGCTCGTACAGCGCTGCCGTGCGGGCGCTGCTGCGCGAGCGCATCACCGCCCTGGTGAACGCGACCGCCGAGGGCTATGGCGCCAGGGCCGCGATCCGCTACGTGGAGGGCTATCCCGTGCTGGAAAACGATCCTGCAGCCGTCGCCCTCGCGGGCCAGGTGGCCAGCGCGCTCGTCGGAAGCGATCGGGTGGATCTCGACTTTCCACGCGCGATGGGCAGCGAGGATTTCGCCTACATGCTGCAGGTCTGCCCGGGCGCCCTGGTTCGCATCGGAAACGGTCCGTCGGACGGTGGGCGCGGCCTGCACAACGCGCGTTACGACTTCAACGACGACAACCTCTCGGTGGGCGCAGCCTTCTGGAGCCGCCTGGCCGAGGAGTTCCTGGCCTGACGCGTGATACGGGTTCGATGAACATGCCAGCCGCGTCCATGAACGCCCGAAGGGGCTGATCATCACGCTGGTGGTGAACTGGCTGGTCAAGCCGTTCACCATGGCTGGCCTCGGCGTGCTGTTCTTCCACTACGTCTTCGTCGACCTGATCGACCCGGCCGACGCCGGACAGTACATCGCAGGCCTGATCCTGCTCGGCGCGGCACCCTGCACCGCGATGGTGTTCGTCTGGTCGCAGCTCACCCGCGGCGATGCCACCTACACGCTGGCCCAGGTCGCGCTCAACGACGTGATCATGATCTTCGCGTTCGCGCCGATCGTGGCCCTGCTGCTGGGCGTGACCGACATCGAGGTACCGTGGACCACGCTGATGCTGTCGGTCGGCCTGTACGTGCTGATCCCGCTGGTCGCCGGCGTCGCCACCCGGCTCCGGCTCACGCGCGCCATCGCCGACGCGGCCCTCGCCGGGCTTGCGGTGTCACGCTTCACCGCCCGCATCAAGCCGCTGTCGATACTCGGCCTGCTGGGCACGGTAGTCCTGCTGTTCGGGTTCCAGGGCGGGATCATCCTTGACCAGCCGCTGCTCATCGGGCTGATCGCCGTGCCGCTGCTGATCCAGTCCTACGGCATCTTCGCCCTGGCCTATGGCGCGGCGCGCTGGTGGAAGGTCCCCTACGACGTGGCAGCCCCCTGCGCGCTGATCGGTACGTCGAACTTCTTCGAACTGGCCGTGGCGGTCGCGATCGGCCTGTTCGGGCTCAATTCAGGTGCGGCGCTGGTCACGGTCGTCGGCGTGCTGGTCGAGGTGCCGGTGATGCTGTCGCTGGTGGCATTCGCCAACCGGACGCAGGGCTGGTTCGCCCCGCGTCGCCCCGGTTCCGGCCACTGAAGACGGGAAGCAGCACGGGCGGCAGGTGTGCGCCTGCGCTGGTGTCGCTGGTGGCTGGGACGGCAGCAGGATCCGGTGGTCGGCGCCTCACGGCCGAGCCGGGATCCGCCGTGCCGGCAGCCACCCCGCGGGAAGATTCGATCGTTTACACTGTCCGCGGTCGGTCAGTCAGTGAAGGGGTCACGGACGATGGATGCGCTGCAGGTTCCTTGCCGTCACGGCCGCTGGCCAAGGGCAGAGGCGTTTCTGCTCATGCTCCTGCTGGTGCTGCTTGCCGCCGGCGCCCCGCTCCCCACCGCGCATGCCGCCGAGCGGGTGATCTACAAGGGGCCGTCGAAGTTCAGCGACGTGCTCGTCGTGAGCGAGAATGCCGACGGCCTGCGCGTGCTGCGCTTCGAGATGCACGGAGCCCGGCAGAGCGTCGTCAAGCCGGACGATCCAGACCATCTCGAACTGGCGTACGCACGGGCAATGCCCGCTGCGCTCACGTGGAAGCCGCAGCCGCGCCGCGTGCTGGTGGTCGGACTGGGCGGGGGAACGATACCGATGTTCCTGCGCAGGCACCTGCCGGACGCGGACATCGACGCGGTCGAGATCGATCCGGCGGTGGTCGATCTCGCGCGCGCCTACTTCGGATTTCGCGACGACCGGAAGATGAAGGCGCACGTGGGCGATGGCCGGGCATGGATCGAGACCTCGCGCGCCCGCTACGACCTGATCGTGCTCGATGCATTCGGTGCCAACGCCGCACCCTATGCACTGACGACAAGCGAGTTCCTGCGCAGCGTGTACGCCGCCCTCGCGCCGGACGGGGTGGTGATATCGAACATGTGGGACCGGACGGCCAACCCGCTCTACGACGACATGGTGACCACCTATCTGTCGATCTTCCCGGCAGTGTCGGTGATGGACATCATCGGCTCGGGGAACAAACTGGTGTTCGCCAGCCGGTCGACTGCGGTCCCTGATCGCGAAGAGGCCGCCGAACGCGCCGGGCGACTCAACGTGCGCCTGGGACTTCGCCATGACCTGGTGCCGATGATCAGACAGGGTCTGCGCGCCCCGAATGGCGCGGAACGCGGTGGCAGCGTGCTCACCGACGCTGGCAAGCCGGTGCGCCCCTGACCCGAGGCGATCGACACGCGTCGGTCGATGCAGGTGCGGAACAGGATCCGGCACCTGCACCGCCGCCGATCAGTGACCGGTCTTGTCGTTGTTGTTCTCGCTCCAGCCGGTGGTCTTCGCGCCTTCGGTGGCGATCAGCACGAACGCCATCACGCAGTCGACGGTGCCCGGGTTGCGCCAGTTGTGGTTGGTGGCGAGCTGGATCACCACGTCGCCCGCCTTCAGGTGCACGGAACCTTCGTCCATCTCCATGATCATCTCGCCGGACATGCAGATCGCGAAGTCGACTGAATCGGTCACGTGCCAGCGCGGCACGTTGCCCGGCTTGTAGACGCCGTAGCGGAACACCGACCCGCCAGCGAGGCTGGTGCCCAGTTCCCAGTTGTTCGGATCGTCATGCGCAGTGGCTTTCTCGGCAGGCAGCTTCTTCGTCGCCCACAGCGGGACGTTGTCGAACCCGGGGCGCACGTTCTTCGGCTCGATCAGCGTGTCCCACTTGATGCAGCTCTTGCCTTCCTGGTTGAAGCCGGTGACGACGCGGCGGAATGTCTTCATGGCGCTCTCCTCTTCTGGGGCCGAATGGAACGGGCGAGTATATTCCGGTCGAACGAAGGAGGAGGCGCACGATGGCACGCGACCCGATGGTCGATCTGATCTTCTCGCACTTCACGCCGCGCTATGTCGCGACCGGCGTGGATCCGAACGACCTGCAACGGCTGGTCGCGCGCATCGAGCGCTGGCAGGACTGGTGCCGCATCTGGTCGGACGAGGCGCTGCGCCACGAGCGGCATGCAGCCGAGTCGGCCGCGCTGGGTCGGCGACTCACCGCTGCGGAAAGCCACCTGCGCGCGGCGATCTGCTACCACTACGCCAAGCACCTGTTCGCGGCCGCGCCCGAGGAGTACCGAACCGCGCACGACAGCATGCTGCGCTGCTACACCGCCGCCGCGCCCGACCTCGACCCGCCGATGCAGCGCATCGAGTTTCCGTTCGAAGGCACGCGCCTGGTCGGCTGGCTGCGCAGGCCGCGGGGCGTCGAGCGGGCGCCGGTGGCGGTCATCCTGCCGGGGCTGGACGCCTGCAAGGAAGAGCTTCATGCCTGGAGCGACGCCTTCCTCGACCGTGGCATGGCGACGGTGACGCTCGACGGGCCCGGCCAGGGCGAGACCGCCTTCCATCTGCCAATCCGTACCGACTGGGGACGGGTGCTGGGTGCGGTGATCGACGTGCTGGCGCAGCGCAGCGACGTGGACGGCGGGCGCGTGGGCGTGGTGGGCCAGAGCCTGGGCGCGTTCTACGCGCCGCTGGCCGCCTCCGGAGAACCACGGCTGAAGGCCTGCGTCGCCAATTGCGGGCCCTTCGATTTCGCGCCGGTCCTGCCGCAGATGCCTGCCGTGTCGCAGCAGGTGTTCCGGGCACGCGCCCATGCACACACCCAGGCCGAGGCCGACGCTGTCGCCGCCCGGCTGACGCTTGACGGGCGGGCGCAGCACATCCGCTGCCCTCTGCTGATCGTGTTCGGCAGCGGCGACCGGATCATACCGCCCGCCGAGGGCGAGCGACTGGCAAAGGCCGCCTCCGGCCCGACCGAACTCGTCGTCTACGAAGACGGCAACCATGTCTGCTTCAACATCAGCTACCGCTTCCGTCCCCTGACCGCCGACTGGATGGCCGAACACCTCGGCTAATCCGGGTCAGAGACGATTTTCCCAATCGATGATCGGGAGCAGACACCATTTCCCGGGCGAAAGGTGTCTGACCCTGACTTCGATGCGACCTGATCAACAGGGTCTGACCCTGATTTCGGGTTGTCGTGTAACGGAAGCGCCACAGGCGCTGGTTAGCATTTGGGCCTTCGACACTGCGAGTCTGCCCGTCATGCCCATGCACGCCCTGCCTTTCGCCCGAACCCTGCCCTCGATGCTCGGCCTCTGTGCCGCCCTGCTGCCGCTGGCCGAAGCCTCGGCGCAGGCGGGATCGACCTACCCATCCCGCCCGGTTCGCGTCGTCGCGGCCTTCGCCCCCGGCACCACCTCCGACATCATCGGCCGGTTGGTCGCCGAGCGGCTGACGCAGTCGCTCGGCCAGCCATTCCTTGTCGAGAACCGCACCGGCGCAGGTGGCACGATCGCATCGGAATTTGTCGCCCGATCGACCCCGGACGGCTACACGCTGTTGATGTCGACTGCTGCGATGCCGGTCTCGGCCAACCTTTACCCCGACCTGAAGTTCGACACGGCGAAGGACTTCGCCGCGATCACGCTGATCTCCACATCGCCCCTTGCACTGGCGGCCGGCCCATCGCTGCCTGCGAAGTCGGTGGCCGAACTGGTCGCCCATGCCCGCCCGATTCCCGGCAAGGTCGCGTTCGGCTCGGCCGGCGTGGGCACCTCGCACCACCTCACCGGCGAGAAGTTCGCCTTTGAAGCGGGGCTGAAGCTGACCCATGTCCCGTACAAGGGATCGCCCCCGGCCCATGTCGACCTGCTGGGTGGACAGATCCAGATGATGTTCGACAACGTCGTCGCGCTGATGCCGCACTTCAAGTCGGGAAAGCTGCGTCCGCTCGCCGTGACCAGCGCGAAGCGCAACCGTATGCTGCCCGACGTGCCGACCCTGCAGGAAGCAGGCCTGAAGGATTTCGAGGCCGTCGCCTGGTTCGGCGTGGTCAGCCCCTCGGCGACGCCAGCCGACGTGATCAGGCGGCTCAATGGCGCGATCCTCGACGTGCTGAAGATCCCCGAAGTGCGCGAACGCCTGCTCGACGGCGGATCGGAGGTGATCGGAAGCACCCCCGAAGCTGCCGACCAGCACATGCGCCGCGAAATTGCGAAATGGGGTGCTGTCGTGAAGGCCGCTGGCGTCAAGCTGAACTGAGCCGTACAGAAAACTGCGTGCCTGACACTGATTCCGATTTCCCGATTCGGGACAAAGACGATTTTCCGGATAATGGATCTTTGACCCGGGTTTCGACCGGGATCCCGGAAAAGCGTCTCTGACCCGGATTGCCCGGATTCCGGTTACTGGGGCTTCAAGCCGGCGCTGCGGACCACCTTGCCCCAGCGAGTCATCTCGTCGCGGATGAAGGCGGTGGTCTGTGCAACGGTGGTCGACAAGGCTTCGCCGCCGATGCCGGCGAGGCGCTCGCGTGTCTCGGTTGCGTTCATCGCCTTGACCGACTCCACGTTCAGCTTTTCGACGATCGCCGGCGGCGTGTCGCGCGGGGCCAGCACGGCATACCAGTTCACCGCCATCAGCTGCGGATAGCCGACCTCGGCGGCGGTCGGGACATCGGGCATGTAGCCGACGCGCTTGCCATCGAGCACCGCGAGTGCGCGCAGGCGACCGTTCTTCACGTACGGGGCGGCACTGGATGACGCGACCACCACGACATCGACCTCGCCGCCCATCGCTCCGGTGAGCGCGATCGTCGCGCTCTTGTACGGCACATGCAGCATCTTCACCCCGGCGAGTGACTGCAGCAGCTCGGAGGCGAGGTGCGGCGTGGAACCGACACCGCCAGAACCGTAATTCAACCTGTCCGGGCTGCGGCGCGCCAGCGCGACCAGTTCCTTCAGGGATTTCGCCGGCACCAGGGGATGCACCACCAGCACGCTCGGGATTGCTGCCACCACCGCCACCGGCGCGAAGTCGCGCACGGGGTCGAATCCCGCCTTCGGATTGAGCAGCGGATTGAGCACCACCGGGGGTGCCGCCATCAGCAGCGTATAGCCATCCGGTGCGGCCCGGGCCACCGTCTCGTGCGCGATGTTGCCGCCTGCACCCAGCCGCTGGTCGGGCAGCACCTGCTGGCCGAGCGATATCGACAGTCGCTGGGCCAGCATGCGCGCCACCACGTCGGTGCCTCCGGCGAAAGGCAGTACCAGCCGGATCGGACGATTCGGGTAGTCCTGCACCTGGGCCTGCGCCGAGGCCGCGAGCGCGGCTGCTGCGAACACTGTCGCCGCCGCGCTTGCCCCCAACAACCGCCCTGCGCCACCCCTGTCGCGCCGACGGTTCCTGCTTCCAGCGGCCTGCATCATGCTGTCCTCGCTGTATGTCATTTCCGCGTCGCTGCCGACACTTGCGCCGCTTCGGCCGCCTCGTCCGCTTCCAGCAAGGCCCACACACGGCGAAACGGACC
The DNA here is from genome assembly GCA_044351195.1 of Burkholderiales bacterium. Lineage (GTDB taxonomy): Bacteria > Pseudomonadota > Gammaproteobacteria > Burkholderiales > CAIKXV01 > CAIKXV01. Next base: position 424 of record JBILGF010000141.1, on the reverse strand, counting down.
GCGGCTGCGCACCAGTTCCTCGCCGGCGTCCTTCGCCAGGTCGTCCTCGATCCAGACCGGGTCTCCGATCTGCGCGCTGATCACCGCGCGCTGTGCATTCTCCTCGAACAGGAACGCGCCGGCGACCATCTCCTCGATCGTGCCACCGGTGATCGCCGCGCCATGCGCGCGCATCAGCACTGCGCGATGCGCGCCCAGGGCCTTGACCAGCGCCTGCCCGCGTTCAGTGGTGCTGACCAGCCTCGGATCATGGTAGGTCGGCACGCCGTCGTGGAACAGCGTGCCCATCAGGTGGATCGGCTTGAGCGTCGGACGCGAACTGGTGGTGAACGCAGTCGAGTACATGCCGTGGTAGTGAACCAGGCTGCCGACGTCCGGCCGTGCCTTGAGGATCTCGAGGTGGATGGGATACTCGCCAGGCATG
>JBILGF010000140.1:0-7315 GCA_044351195.1 Burkholderiales bacterium | reverse complement strand
AACTCGAGGCCGAGGTCGGCTATCCCGGCGCGCCAGCGTCGGCCACCACAGCCGGCGGCGAAACGGTACGGCGGCTGCTGCGCGCCTGCGATCGCGGCGCGGCGTTCCGGACGCTCGCGGCGCTTCCCGCGCTCGGGCAGGTGCTGCGCGAGCTGATGCTGCCGCCCGGCAGCACGGAACCGGTGCTGCTCGCGCAGGCGCATCACAACTGCGTGATGACCAAGATGCCCAGCTTCTCGAGCCAGACCCATTGGCACCAGGACGTGCGTTACTGGTCGTATGAACGGCCCGAGCTGATTTCGGCCTGGTTCGCGCTGGGCACCGAAACCGAAGACAACGGCTGCCTGTCGTTCTTGCCGGGCACGCACCGGATGAACTTCGGTCGCGACCGCCTCGACGACGCGCTGTTCCTGCGCACCGACCGCGAAGACAACCGCGCGCTGATCGCCGGTGCGGTGACGCCCACGCTGGCAGCCGGCGACCTGGTGCTGTTCCACTGCCGGCTGTTCCATGCGGCCGGGCGCAATCGCACGCAGCAGACCAAGTTCTCGCTGGTGTGCACCTACCGCACGGCGGACAACCTGCCACTGAAGGGTACGAAGTCGGCGTCGCTGGAAGACATCGAGGTCTGACGCCGTCCATCCCGCGCCGTATCCCGACTGCGGCCGTGCACGCGCACCTTCGCCGCGATCGGCCTGTGTCCGCCCATTCCGCCCGGCCTTGCGATCGCCGGCCGGTCGGGCTACCCGCCTGACACCATCCCCACCCGGCCGAGCGTCTCGCCACGCCGGATCGCCTCGTGCAGGGCCGGCACGTCCTCGAGCGCCACCGTCTGCGTCACGATCGAGCGTACCTTGCCATCGCGCACCAGCTCGAGCGTGCGTTCGATCTCGGCCAGCGTGACATAGCGCGATGCGTGGATCTCCAGGGCGCGGTGCAGGAAGCGGATCGGGTCGACCAGGAAGCTCGGGTCTTCGCCATACACCCGGGGCGGATGTGCACCGATGATCACCAGCCTGCCGCCGATGGCCAGCGAACCCAGCGCTGCCACCAGCGTCGCGCGCGAGGCGACGATGTCGATCACGGCATCGACGCCTTCGCCGGCGGTGTGTTCCATCACCTGCGCGGCGAGGTCGCCTGCCGAGGCGTCGATCACGACATCGGCCGAGTCGACCGACCGCACGAAATCGAGCTTCGCGGTGCCGACATCGGCCGCCAGCACCCGGGCACCGCACAAACGCGCCATCTGGATCATGTGGATGCCGACGCCACCGGCCGCACCGATCACCAGCACGCTGTCACCGGCACGCAGCCGCGCTTCCTTCACGCACGCATGGAACGGTGTCGCGATGGCATCGGAGGCGACGGCGGCATCGATGTCGGACACGCCATCCGGGATCGCCACCACGTTGCGTTCGGGCAGCGAGACATACTCGGCATAGCCGCCATCACGGTTCTGCCCGATGTTGCCCTTCGGCGACAGGCAGAGCGTCTCGCGCCCGTTGCGGCAGTTCCGGCAGTTGCCGCAGGTGATGTAGAAGTGGTTCGTCACGCGGGTGCCGGGCCTGATCGTGCGCACGCCCGCGCCGACCGCCACCACCTCGCCGGCGATCTCGTGGCCGGGGATGCGCGGGTAGCGATCGACGCGTCCGGGCGTGGCCAGCAGGTTGACCACGGTGAGTCCGACGCCGCAGGCGCCGACCTTCACCAGCACGTCGTTCGGCCCGATCGCAGGGACAGGCACCTGCCTGAGTTCGAGCGGGCCACCGAAGGCGTCGAGCACCAGGGCCTTCATCGACCCGGGAACTGCTGCAGGAACGATGCCGGCCATCAGGGTCGCTTGAACCGCAGCACGTAGATGCCGTGGTTCTTGTCGGAGACGAACACGTTGCCGCGGGCATCGACCAGCACGTCTTCCGATTGCGTGACCAGCCCGGTCTTCGGCAGCGGGCCACGCTGCACCTGCGGGTCGGGCGCGATGAAGTAGCCGATCTCTTGTGGCTGGCGTTCGATCGAGATGTCGTACACGCGCAGGCCGGCATTGAACCAGGTGATGAACACCGTGTTCTCGTCCTGGTACAGGATGTCCTGGTACTGCGGCTGGTGCTGGTTGTGCGGACCGAAGCGGCCGGGGCGGTGCGCGAAGCTCTTGTAGGGTGCGTCTTCCGGGGGAATCGGCAGCGGGAACAGCGAGATCAGGCGCGGGCGCGTCTCGACCGCGACATCGATGATCGCGGCGAACTGCAGCGGCTCGTCGCAGCGCTCGGCGATCGCCTCGGAGTTGACCACCACCAGGGGGCGGCCCATCAGCGGCAATGCGGTATGCACGGCGATGCGCGAGGCGAACGGCGGCGAGAACGGCAGGTCGCTGATCATCGTCGGCTTCGTCACGTCCGAGATGTCGAGGATCACGAAGCCGCCACCACTGTAGGGCAGGTAGGCACGGTCGCCCTTGACATAGGCGCCGCCGTGCAGCGCGGTGTCGGCCGGCGCGCCGGTCTCGCCGCCAGCCGTCCACTGCCCTTTGCGCCACCAGCGCGAGACCTCGCGCGGATGGGCCGGATCACTGATGTCGACGATCTGGTAGATGTGGCCTTCATAGCCGTCGGGCAGCGCGGTCGCGTGCACATAGCGGCCGCCGGAATAGAAGTTGCGGTGCGTACCCTTGCCACCGGTCTTGTAGTGCCCGAGCTGCTTCGGGTCTTCCGGGTCGGCCAGATCCCAGATCAGGAAGCCTTCCCCGAACGGTGCACCCGGCGTGTCGCCCCAGCCCGGCATGATGCGTTCCATCGAGGTGATCATCCGGCCTTCGGCGATCTGCACCTGCAGCGTCCAGGTGTTGGGCGTGCCTTCGACGTAGCGCACGAAACGCGGTGCGGCCGGGTCGGTCACCTCGACGATGGAAAAACCGCTGCACCAGAACTGCGCGGTGTACAGGTACCAGCGTTCGCCCGCGCCGGTGGTCGCGCTGGCTGGCACGCGGTGCAGCGCCATCTTGAAGCCGGGCCGGCCCTGCAGGTCGGTATAGCCGACTATCTCGAAACCCTTGCTGAACGCCTTTCCGGGCGGGAACGGATCGGAGGCGGAAGCGGAAGCGGAAGCAGAAACAGCCACGGCACATCCTCACGCAAGAATGGGGTCGGCCACCCATTTCAGGAACGGTGTGTCCGACCCGGGTTCAGGCCCGGGTTCAGGCCCGGATTTCGGCCTGCGGTCTGCTCAGTCCAGGCGCACGCCGAGCTTGCGCCCCAGCGCGCCCCACTTCGTCGCTTCGGCGCGGATCAGTGCGCTGAACTCTGCCGGGGTGTTGCCCACCGGCTCGTTGCCACCGTCGAGGATGAACTTCGCCACGTCGGGCTTGCGCAGCACGGCGACGATCTCGCGATGCAGGGTATCCACCACCGGGCGCGGGGTCTTGGCCGGGGCGAAGAAGCCGTACCAGACCACCGATTCGTAACCGGGGACACCGGACTCGGCGATGGTCGGCACGTCGGGGGCGATCGGCGAGCGCTTCGGGCCGCCGGTGGCGAGCAGCTTCAGCCGCCCGGCTTTCACATGCGGCAGCGTGGTGAAGATATTGCCCAGGGCGAATTGCAGCTCGCCCTGGATCAGCGCGGTGGTCAGCGGCGCCACGCCCTTGTAGGCGATATGGGTGGTCTGGATGCCGGCCATCGAATTGAGCTGCTCGGTCATCAGGTGCGGCGCGCTGCCCGGGCCCGACGACCCGTAGTTCATCTTGCCCGGGTTGGCCTTCGCATAGGCGATGAACTCTTTCAGGTTGTTCACCGGCAGGTTCGGGTTCACCAGCAGCACCAGCGGCGACTGGGTCGCCAGCGTGATCGGCGCGAAGTCGTTGATGGGGTCGTAGGGCAGCTTGGCGAACAGCTCGGCGCTCATCGCATGGGTAGAGAACACGGTGAGCAGGGTGTAGCCGTCGGCCGGGGCCTTGGCGACGAGATCGGTGCCGACGATGCCCGAGGCGGCCGGACGATTGTCGACGATGAACTGCTGCCCGAAGCGCTCGGTGAGGTTGGCGCTCACCAGGCGGGCGATGGCGTCGGAACCGCCGCCGGGGGCGAGCGGCACGATCATGCGAACGGGGCGTACCGGGTAGCTGGCCACCGGTGCGGCCGCGAACGCCGCGCCGGCAGAAGAGACCAACGCAGATGAACCCAGTGCCTGTACGAAACGACGCCGCGTGACCATACCGTTACCCCTCCGGAAGAACCGCTGCTGTTGTCATGCGTGGCACGGGTGCATTGCCGCACCCATGCACGCTGTTGGAGGCGCGAGTCTCGCCCATGGGAGGGCGGGGCGTCAAACTGCCAGGGGCCGGGCCGCCTGCCTGACTGCCCCGCCGTGCCAGCGCCGCCATCACCTTCCTCGCATAGCGCTCGCGCCGCGCATCAGTGCCAGCGTTGTATGCGCCGACCGCGGTCCAGGTGTTGCCGTAGCGGCGCATCTTCCGGGCGAGCACCCATGCGCCGACATGCACCGACACGCAGGGGTCGAGCAGGTCGCGCGGCTCGATGCCGTGACGCTTCAGTTCGGGCAGCCACAGGCTGTTGATCTGCATCAGGCCGATATCGATCGAACCGTTGGCGTTGCGGCCGATGGCACCCGGACGCAGGCCGCTCTCGACCTCGGCGATCGCCACCAGCAGGTGCGGGTTGACCTGGTGGCGGCGCGCGGCCTGCTCCCAGCAGGTGGTCGGCGCGGCCACCGCTTCGACCGTGCCTGCGTCGCTGCCGGACGCAGGGCCCAGGCCGGCGAGTATCGTCAGCCAGGCCGTCGCGATCCGCCACAGGGTGTGCGCCATCGGCAGTGCGCCCAGGCCGGCTCAGCGCAGTGTGTCGGCGGCAGGCATGCCGGCGCCCGGCACGACCCTCGCTGGCTGCGGTGCAAGTACGCTCAACGGATTGCGCGGATCGACCGGGCCGATCACGGGGACCGGCGGCAGCGGCAGGAACTGAGGCGGAGGCGCCGGAGGCATCGTTGCAGCGGAGGCACCCGCCACGCCGGAAGTACCCCCGACTACCGCCCGGAAAACAACGCTTTCCAACGAGTCGCACTAACCCCTCGCAAAGTGAACCGCCCCGGGTTTGGCGGAGGCTCCGTTTCTTGAGAAGATGGAGCCATGAACAAGTCGAAGAAGTTCTCGCCCGAAGTACGTGAGCGCGCGGTTCGCCTGGTGCAGGAACACCGCGGGGAATACCCGTCGCTATGGGCAGCGATCGAGTCGATTGCACCGAAGGTGGGCTGCGTGCCCCAGACGCTACTTGACTGGGTCAAGCGCCATGAAGTCGATACAGGTACGCGCGCAGGCGTCACGACGGCCGAGGCGCAGCGGATCAAGGAACTTGAACGTGAGGTGAAGGAGTTGCGCCGCGCCAACGAGATCCTGAAGGTGGCCAGCGCGTTTTTCGCCCAGGCGGAGCTCGACCGCCGTCTGAAGTGATGTACAGGCTCGTGGACGAGCACCGCGACACACACGGGGTCGAGCCGATCTGCAAGGTTCTGCAGATTGCCCCGTCGGCCTATCGCCGGTATGCGGCACGACGTAGAGATGCTTGCCTGCTGAGCGCGAGAGCGAAGCGCGACGCGGCCTTGCAGCCCAGGATCGAACAGGTCTGGGCTGCGAATTTGCAGGTCTATGGCGCGGACAAAGTCTGGAAGCAGATGAACCGCGAGGGCATGGAGGTCGCGCGGTGTACCGTCGAGCGTCTGATGCGCCGGATGGGCCTGCGTGGCGTCAAGCGTGGCAAGGTCGTGCGCACCACGGTCAGAGACCATAAGGCACCGTGCCCACTGGACAAGGTCCATCGGCAGTTCCGTGCCGAGCGACCGAACCAGATCTGGGTATCGGACTTCACCTACGTCTCGACGTGGCAGGGTTGGCTGTATGTGGCCTTCGTCGTGGATGTCTTCGCACGGCGCATCGTGGGCTGGCGCGTCAGTACTTCGATGAGCACCGATTTCGTACTCGATGCGCTGGAGCAGGCGCTCTACGCGCGCCAACCGGAGCGCGACAGCAGCCTGATTCACCACTCCGACCGCGGGTCGCAAGGCGTTTCCATTCGGTACAGTGAACGACTGGCCGAAGCCGGCATCGAGCCTTCGGTAGGCAGCAAGGGCGATAGCTACGACAACGCGTTGGCCGAGACCATCAACGGGCTGTACAAGGCTGAACTGATCCATCGGGGTCTACGAGGTGAAGCAGGCATTTGGACATTATGTGGTGCTAGTTTTCCCTGACTAGGACCTCACTCCGGAGCAGCATGTTGCGTTCGCCAGCCGCTGGGGCTCGGTAGAAAAAGAACGCACGCTAGATCCGAAATCCACGCCTGCGCGGCTGAGTGGCGAGTTTGCGGACATTTCCAACCTTTCTGCTGACGGCCACATCTGGGGTGAGACCAGTCGCCAGCGCATGTACAACGCGCACCGAGTTGCGGCGGAAGGTGAAAGGATTGCGGGGCTCTGCGGGGCGGTGAAGCGGGCGTAGCTTGCCCCGCGTCTCGTACTTACAAGGTCATTCCGGCTTTATTCCGAGCCTTGAAAAAAGCGCTGACCACTTCTGCTGTTGTGTCTGGAGATACGCGCTGTACTCCTTTGCGGTGCTGCCGACCACTACGGCGCCGTCCGCCTGCAGTCGGTCACGATAGACCGGGTTCTTCGATGCATCCTGAATCGCTTTCTCTAGGCGCGCAATAACGGCCTGCGGCGTCTTCACAGGCGCAAGAATTCCATAGATGCCGGTTACGGCATCGTACCCAGGTAGAAACTCGCCAACCGCAGGCACATCAGGCAGTGCAGGGGCGCGCTTCGCGCTCGTGACCGCAAGAGGACGCATCTGCCCGTTCTTCAGCATCGGAAACGCCGACACGATGTTGGGCGGATACACATCGATCTGACCGCTCATCGTGTCGATCACGGCCTGCGAGGTTGCCTTGTAAGGGATCTCGCGCATATCGATATTGGCCATAGACTTGAAAAGTTCAAGCGTAAGAAACGCCGAGCTGCCGCGGCCGGATGAACCGTACTTGAGCTTTCCGGGCTGAGCGCTTGCTAGCTCGATGAGCTCTTTCAGCGACTTGGCGGGGAGAGTGGGGGAGACGCAGATGACGTTCGCTGCCAGCACGAGAAGGCTCACGGGTGCGAAGTCTTTCGGGTCAAACGGAAGATTGCGATACAGCATCGGACTCGTGACGAGGCTCAGCGTACCCAGCAGCAGGGTGTGCCCGTCTGGCGTTGCATTGCCGACAAACTGGTTTGCGAGCCCGCTGGCCGCGCCAGGTCTGTTCTCGACCAGGAAATT
>JBILGF010000139.1:0-7336 GCA_044351195.1 Burkholderiales bacterium | reverse complement strand
GCGCATACGCCCCCGGATTCCTCGCCGAGCGTCGCCTTCCACCCCGCCAATTGCCAGGGATACGGTGTCGCTGGGCGATGAGCCTTCGAAGGCGTCGCAGTCTCTCGAAAGACTGGAAGCGTCGGGTTACGATCGCGCCATGCCCACCGACGCGCTGCAACCCCTTCCCGCCACGCCCATCGGCCGCTATCGCCACTACAAGGGCAACTTCTACGATGTCGTCGGCGTGGTCCGCCACAGCGAGACGTTGGAGCCGCTGGTGCTGTATCGCGCCCTGTACGGCGAAAGCGGTCTCTGGGTGCGTCCGTATGCCATGTTCTTCGGCGAAGTCGAGGTCGACGGCCTGCGCCAGCCCCGCTTCGCGTTCGTCGGCGCTCAGCTGCCCGGCAGGATGCCCGGCGCGAGCGTGTAGCAGTAGTCCGAGACATCCCCTGGCTTGCAGAACCAGACGCGATCCTTCAGCGGATGGTTCACGCAGTGCGCGAGCGCATTGCGCAGCACGCGCAGCCGGAACGGCTGGCCGAACACGTACGGATGGATCGACAGGTTGCATACCAGCGGCGCGTGCTCGCTCTGCTCGACCATCTCGTCGAACTGGTCGACCAGCATGTCGCAGAACTCGTGGGCGCTGTGCTGCCGGTGCACGACCGCAGGCGAGTCGTTGAGTTCGACCGGATAGGGCACGGAGAGGATGGGTCCCGAGCGGGTGCGCAGCCAGAACGGCTGGTCATCCGCTGGCCAGTCCATCACGTAACGGTAGCCGGCTTCCTTCAGCAGGTCGGGCGTGGTCGCGTTCTCGTAGGCGCCGGCGCCCATCCAGCCGGTGGCTGGCACGCCGGCGGCGGCGAAGGTATCGGCGACCTCCTTGATCACCCGCGCCTCGTCCTCTTCCCAGAGGAAATCCTTCAGGTTCTCGGCATTGGTGCGGCCGTGGCCGACGATCTCGTCGCCGCGCCTGCGGATCGCGTCGATGATCTGCGGGTAGTAGTCGCAGAGCAGGCTGTTGGCGTTGTGCGCGGCTGGCAGCTTGAACTGGTCGAACATGTCGAAGAAACGCCAGATACCGATCCGGTTGCCGTAGTCGCGCCACGAGTAGTTGCGCTGGGTCTGCGGCTCGCCATGCTTGGCGTTGTCGTGCCCGCGGCCCTTGCCGAAGGCGAATACTTCGACGTTCGTCGTGATGCAGAAGGCCAGGCGCTTGCCGCCCGGCCAGTCGTAGTCCTTGCGCTCGTTGAGCGGCACGTAGTCGTAGCGGGCGTGCGTGGGTACAAGGCCTTTCTTCATCGCTTCACCTTCCGTGTCCTGTCGTGTTGCGTCGGCCGCCCCGCTGGGTTGCATGTCAGCGCGGTGCGAGCTTCAAGCCCCGGTGTACGCTTCACCACGCCTTGAAGAGCCCAGGCCGGTTGCGATGCTGCCTTCGCGAGGCACCTGCCTGCAGGCGGGATGCCCGGAAACGTAGCACGATCCTCACCGGCCTGCGGCACCGCGCGGCGGCCAGGTTGGCGGATGTCGCGGCGGTCCAGCGCCGCGCCAGGCGGTTAAACTCAGACCCCGATGAATCAACAGTTGCCCAACGGGCGGCACCGGACCAGGCAGTGGGCATTGGCATGGGCAGCGGCAGGACCTCGGCGTGAGCACTGACCGTGCAGCGATGCTGCACCCGGCGCCTTCGCTCGCCTACCTGGTGTTCACGCTCACCTTCAGCCATGCGATGGCGGTGTCCTCGATGATGGTGCTGCCGGCGATCGCCCCGGCGGTCGCGGGCGAGTATGGCGTAGACCCCTCGTTGGTTGGCTACCACATCAGCGTGGTCAGCCTCGGGCTGATCGTCTCGCTGGTGCTGTTCTCCAACCTGAGCCGCCGCATCGGCGCGGCACGCACGGCGCAGATCGGGCAGTGCCTGATCGCGGTCGGCATGATGTGCGCGATCCTGCCGTCAGCGGCCTTCCTGCTGCCCGGCTCGATGGTGATCGGGCTCGGCTTCGGGCTGCTCGCGCCGCCAGCCTCGGCCCTGATGATGCGCTTCTCGCCACCGGCGCGGCGCAACCTGGTGTTCTCGATCCAGCAGACCAGCGTGCCACTGGGCGGGGTGATCGCCGCGCTGGTCGCGCCGCTGATCGCGGTGAGCCTTGGCTGGCGCTGGGCATTCATGTATTCGGTGGTGATGCTGGGCATGGCGATCGTGCTGCTGCAGATCGGGCGACCGGTCTGGGACGACGATCGCGACCCTGGGCATCGGGCGCTCGCGCGCAGCCCGTTCGACGGGTTCCGGTACAACTGGCGCGACCGCAATCTGCGGCTGCTGTCCTTCACCGGCATGTCGTTCTGCTGGGCGCAGTTCAGCGTGGCCACCTTCGCGGTGGTCGCCTGCGTCGCGGTGCTCGACATGACCCTCGTCCAGGCAGGACTGGTGCTGGTTGCGGTGCAGGTGGCGAGCACCCTCGGCCGCATGGTCGCAGGCTGGATCGCCGACCGCATTGGCAGCGCGCGCATCGTGCTGGTGTGGATGTCGTGGCTGATGCTTGCGCTCAGCATCGGCTTCTTCTGGCTGTCGCCACAGTGGCCGCTGTGGTTCGTCTACGCGATGTTCGCCGCGATCGGCCTGGCCTCGGGCGCGTGGGCCGGCATCCTGATGGCTGAAGCGGGGCAGACGGCACTCCCCGGTCGGGTCGCCGCCGTGATCGGCAGCACGCTGCTCTACGTGAACATGGGCAAGTTCACCGGGCCAGCGGTGTTCTCCGCGGTTTATGCGCTGACCCACAGCTACAACATCGCATTCGCGCTGCTGGCCGTCCCGTCGCTGGTGGCGATCGCGTGCCTGAGGGCCCGGCAGGAAACCGTGCAGGGGCCGGGGCCCGGGCCACGGCCGGCGGCCTGAGCCGGGGCCGTGCCGGGCTTCAGCCGAACCGGTTCCAGACCACGATCTCTTCCACCGCCTTGCGCGTGCGCGGCTTGCGGTCCTTCTCCTGCACGTCCGGAGGCAGGTCTTCGATCTGCCCGCGGTGGCCGGCCACCACCAGCGCTACCGGTCGCATCGGCGCCGGGATCGCGAATGCCTGGGTGACCTTGTCGAAGTCCCAGCCGGCCATCGCATGGATGGTCAGCCCGAGCGCGCAGCCCTGGACCAGCAGGTTCTCCAGCGCGAGCCCGCAGTCGAGCATGAAGGATTGCAGGCCATTGCGGTCGGGCTGTTCGTCCGGGTTGCCGACCAGCACCATCTTCAGCGGCGCTGCCGTCGCCCAGGCCCGGTTGCCGCGGCTCAGCGCATCGTCGAAGGCCGCGATCGCGGCGGCATCGTGGGCGATCAGCAGCCGCCACGGCTGCTGGTTGTTCGATGACGGTGCCCAGCGGAACGCCTCGATCAGCGATTCGACGGTTTCGGGTTCGAGCGGGCGGTCGGAGAAGTGGCGCTCGCTGCGGCGGTCGACCAGGGCTTGGAGAATAGTCGGCATCGGGGCTGCTCCGGATAGGTTCTGCGCATGGTAATTCAGTCCGCGAGGCCGTATGCCGCGCCGGGAAGATCGAACTGTGCTTCGGCTGACCGCGCCTGCCGCTACCGCTTCAGCCCCGCTCCCCGCGCCTCCCGTTTCAACTCGAACCGGTACCGATAGCGATCCTCGGGATGCACGCTCACCGAGGTCTGGAACACATTGCCACTGCGACCCGTGTAGGTGCGCATCACCACCATCGCCGGTGACTCGGCCTTGGCCTTGAGGGCGAGCGCCATGCGTTTCGGCACTCGCATCACGAAGATCTCCACATCGGCCTGCTCGATCACTTCATCGAACATCTCGACGATCTGCTCGCAGACCGGCATCGACGTATGCCGGCGATGTTTCGTGACCCCAGCGTACTGCGGCAGCACATAGGTATCGGTCCAGCACAACGGAACGGTCGAGCTGCCCGTGTAGCGCAGCGTGGTGATCTGGAACCACGCCTTGCCAGCGGGGCAGTGCAACTGCTGCGCGAGCGCATCTCCGGTCTTCATGTGGCGGCTGGCGGTCACCTTGCGATGGGTGTTGCGCGGATAGTCGAGCAGTTCGTCGACCGAGGTGACCGCCTGCGAAAGCACCACCGGCACATGCGTCGCGACCACGACCGAACCCGTGCGCGGCCGGCGCACGATCAATCCTTCGGCCGTGAGCGTACCCAAGGCCTGGCGCAGCGTCGGCCGGCTGGTGTCGAACAGCGCGGCCAGCTCGGCCTCTATCGGCAGCCGTCCACCCAGTTGGTAGCGGCCGGACTGGATGTCGGCGCGCAAGCGGTCGGCGATCTGGGCGTGGCGGGGCAGTGTCCGGGGCTGGTTGTGCTCGGGTGGCATCTCGGAATGGTTCTGACAAATGCAGATGGCCAGGGTGCGGACGACACTGAGCATACTGCGCCATGCAGGACAACGGGAACGACCATTTGTATTGACAATTGTTCGTCCCGGTCCTACCTTGGCACCGTCGGCCCGTGGGGCCCCTGCATGAAGGATTCGCGATGAACGCGCGCGCCCCGCTGGCTGCAGTGCCGGTCGTCCCCGGCCCCGCCGGCACCGGCAACGATTTCTCCGACGTCTCGTACGCGGAAGCGCTGCAGCGAGCCGTCGACCTCATTCCGGTGCTGAAGTCCGAAGCCGCCGCCACCGAAACCGCGACCCGGCTCACCGACACCGTGCTCGCCGCACTGCACGAGAGCGGCCTGCTGCGCTACCAGCAGCCGAAGGCGTGGGGTGGCATGGAGCTCGACTTTCCGGCGTTCTACGAGGTGCCCGAGATCCTCGGCCGTGGCTGCGCGTCTGCCGCGTGGGTGTTCGCCAACCTGTCCTCGCACCATCGCCAGCTCTCGCAGTGGGACCCTCAGGCGCAGGAAGAGATCTGGGGCCCGAACCCCGATGCCCTGATCGCCTCGGGCATCGCCTATGTGCAGGGGCAGGGCACGCTGGTCGACGGCGGCCTGCTGCTGTCGGGCCAGTGGGGCTTCTCGTCCGGCGTCGACGTATCGCAGTGGAACATGCTCGCCTGCGTGGTGAAGGATGCCGACGGCAAGCCGATCGACTGGTGCATGAACCTGGTGCCGCGCGAAGACTACGAAATCGTCGACGACTGGCAGGTGCTGGGCATGCGCGGAACCGGCAGCCGCACCGTGCGCTGCAAGGATGTGTTCGTGCCTCAGCATCGCGTGCTTTCGATGCAGGTGTCGAAGCCTGGCCACAGCTTTCCCGGTCTGAAGGCGCACACGAACCCGATGTTCCGCGTGCCGACTTCGGCGCTCGGCGGCAATGGCATCGCTGGCGCGATGATCGGCAATGCGCGTGCGATGCTCGACGAGACGACGTCCTCGGTCAAGGCGCGCGCGACCAGCTACACCGGCGCGTCGATGCGCGACTTTGCCACCGTGCAGCAGCGCGTCGGCATGGCCGGCGCGAAGATCGACGCCGCCCATGCCTGGCTGAAGAGCGACTGCCACGAAGGCTGGGCGCACATCAAGGCCGGCGGCAGCTTCGACCTCGAGACCAAGTTGCGCTACCGCCGCAACACGGCGCTGGCGATGAAGATCGCCAACGAGGCGGTCGACGGCCTGCAGGAGATGGCCGGCGCGAACGCCATCTACGACAAGAGTCCGCTGCAGCGGATGTTCCGCGATGCACATGCGTCGGCGGGGCATGTGGTGTTCAGCACCGACATGCAGATGACGCCATGGGGGCTGGTGGCACTGGGCGGGGCGTTTCGCAGCCCGACGATGTAGGAGGCCCTGCCGCAATCACGCCTGCAACACTGCCTCGCCGCGGTTGCGCAGCGCCAGCAGCGCCGCGACGGTCCTGTCGGCCGGAGGCGGCGAGAGATCGAAGGCGGCGAACAGGGTATTTCGTGGAGGGCTCCGCCGGTCGGCGGGTGTCTCGACGTTGGCAAAGAAGCCCGCTTGCTCGGCTGCATTGACCTTCAGGTCGAAGGCGACACACCGGGCCCGACGGTCATGCGTGACCGTCACCCGGATCGCGTCGATGTTCGTCCAGGGGACATGCAGCCAGCGGTTGTCCTCGCCCTCGTCGAGGGCGGTCTCCAGCAGGTCGCTCGCCGGAAACGCGATGCCATCCACGTCGGCGATGAACAGTTCGAATCGACTCCAGGGCCTCGGCCACAGGGCGATCGCAAACGTGAGGACGCTCACGACGATTGCGATCACCAGCCCCGGGATCGACATCGGCGTCGCCGAGGACAGTATCTGGCACAGCGCGAGTGGCCCTGCGAGCAGCAGCGCGACGCGAAAGCCGACACGCAGCCAGCGGGGACTGGCCATGACGAACGCTCGGGGTCCTGGCTGCGGTCGGGACGGAAGGAGGGTGTTCGGGCTCACGTTGCGCAGGGCGGCCTGGATGAACGAAACGCTCGGTCCCGCTGGCGGGTAACCCGATCGCATCAGATTGAAGCATGCCCGGGTTGCATGCCGATGACGCTGGCTGCGCCCGGGCGTGCGTCATTCGCGGCGGCGCCCACTCGCACGGTTACCTTCAGGTAACCCACGGCCGACCAGAATCCGCCAGCGGCTCCGGATAGCCCGGACACCGCCAACCCGAATCTCTGGAAAGGATGATCATGTCCGCATTCGCAAGACCCGTCGCAGTCCTGGGCATCGCAGCAGCCTCGGCGCTTTCGGCTTTCGACGCATCCGCGCAGGATGCCGCCGGCCGTTACGTCAATCTTTACCTGGGGTCGAGCAGCCTGTCTTCTACCAGCCTGACCGAGTCACGAACCTCCGGTGGCAGCGCGAGCGGAAACGCGAGCTTCGACACCGGTGTCGGGTTCGGTGGCGCATTCGGCTATCGCTACGGCAATGGCTGGGCCGCCGAAGTCGCCTGGGACTTCCGCCGCCATGGCTTGAAGCAGATCGGTTCGTCTCCCGTCGACGGCGACTTCGCATCCAACACGTTCTTCGTCAACGGCTACTACCGGTTCGCGAAATGGGGCGACATCCGCCCGTTCGTCGGGGCAGGGCTGGGGTGGACGCAGGAAATCGACATCGACATCAACCGCGGCGGACGTGAATTGAGCTACTCCCGCTCAGGTGCTGCGGCCGTTCAGGTAATGTTCGGGGGAGAACTGGATCTCTCCGCGAAGTGGAGCCTGGTGGGCGATGTCAGATTGATGCGGGTCAGCACGGGCAGCTTCAAGGCGGAGGAGCCTGCTGCCGGCGGCACGATCACCGGCGACATCAAGTACCGGCCCGTTTCGGTCAACCTCGGCGTGAGCTACCGGTTCTGATCCCGGGGCGCCACTGAACGACGGCCCAGGCCATGCCCAGAATCCTCCTTGTCGAAGACCACCCGCGCATGGCCGAGGTCATTCGCAGCATG
>JBILGF010000138.1:0-7341 GCA_044351195.1 Burkholderiales bacterium | reverse complement strand
CATCGAGGCAGGCACGCGCAATTTCCGCACCGACTCGAGACGCGGCAGCAAACCGCCTATTCTAGCGGAGCCAGACCAGCAGCAGGGTCCCCGCGAGCATCGAGGTCAGGCCGATGAAGCGCAGGTTGCGATCGGGCAAGGTCACCAGCCAGGCGAAGGTCTCGCGCCAGAGCCGTGGCGCGACGAACGGCAGCAGCCCTTCGGCCACCAGCATCAGCGCCAGTGCCAGTAGCAGCGCGTCGACGGCATCCATTGCCCGTCAACGGCAGCAGCGCCACGCCATCGTCATTTCTGCGGCGAACCGGCGGATCGGAAGTAGCGGAAGAACTCGGAGTTGGGTTCGAGCACGAACACGTTGTTGCGCCCGGCGAAGCTGCGCTTGTAGGCCTCGAGGCTGCGATAGAACGCGGAGAACTCCGCATTGGACTGGAACGCCGCGGTGTACAGGGCCGACGCCTTGGCGTCGCCCTCGCCCCGGATACGCTCGGCATCCCGGAACGCCTCGGCCAGGATGACCTCGCGCTGCCGGTCGGCATCGGCGCGGATCTTCTCGCCTTCGGCCGCACCGGTGGAGCGCAACTCGTTCGCCACGCTCTTGCGTTCGGCCTCCATCCGCCGGTACACCGACTCGCTGACCTCCTGGGTGTAGTCGACCCGCTTGATGCGTACATCGATCACCTCGATGCCGATCGCACGGCCATCCTTGTCGGCACGCTCGCGAACCAGTTCGGTGATCTTCTGGCGCTCGCCCGAGATCACGTCGTTCACCGTGCGCGATCCGAACTCGGCGCGCAACGCCGAGTTGATGGTCTGGGACAGACGGTTGACCGCGGCCGCCTCGTTGCCCTGCACCGCGATGAAGTACTGGCGCACGTCGACGATCCGCCATTTGACGAATGTATCGACCAGCACGTTCTTCTTTTCGGAAGTCTGGTAGCGCTCGGCTTCCGGCGCATCGATGGTCAGGATGCGCTTGTCGAAGTAGCGTACGGTATCGATGACCGGGATCTTGAACTGCAGCCCGGGCGCTTCGACCACCTGGGCGATGGTGCCCAGGCGCAGCACGACGGCGGTCTGCCGCTGGTCGACGACGAACACGCTCATGCTGAGCGCCACCAGCGCGACCAGCAGGAGGGTAAGGGAGATGAATACGCTGGGTTTCATTGACGCTGCTCCCTCTCGCGGCTGCGGAACGCTTCGCGAGAGCGTGCGGTTTCAGGGGACGCGGCGGCCGGATCGACCGGCGCCGGCTTGAGTGCGGCAGGGGCTGCGGCCGCAGGGTCGCCCGGATTCATGGCGGGCCCGGCCGCCCCGGTGGCCGACAGCAGCTTGTCGAGCGGCAGGAACAGCAGGTTGCTGCCCTGGCGCTGGTCGACCACCACCTTGGTGGCGTTGGTCATCACGGTATTCATCGCATCGATGTACAGACGGTCGCGGGTGATCCTTGGCGCGCGGTTGTACTCTTCCACCACCAGTCGGAAGCGGGTCGCCTCGCCCTCTGCCGTAGCCACCACGCGCTGGCGATAGCCTTCGGCTTCCTCGGCCAGTCGCGACGCCGCGCCGCGAGCCCGCGGGATCACGTCGTTGGCATAGGCCTCGCCTTCGTTCTTCTGCCGCTCGCGGTCCTGCCCGGCGCGTACCGCGTCGTCAAAGGCAGCCTGCACCTGCTCGGGCGGCTGCGCCGACTGCATTGTCACGTTGCTGATCAGGATGCCCAGGTTGTAGCGGTCGAGCAGCCCCTGCATCACCTTCAGCACGTCGGCCTGGACGCCGCCGCGGTCTTCGTACAGCACCGCGTCCATCCGCCGTACGCCGACCACCTGGCGGATCGAGGTCTCGGCTGCCTGCAGCACGGTCTCGTCCGGGTTGCGCACGTTGAGCAGGAAATCGCGGCCGGAGGACAACGTGTACTGCACCGCGAACTGCACGTCGACGATGTTTTCGTCGTCGGTGAGCATCAGCGACTCGCGCAGCACCCTGTTGCGCGGGTTGTTGCGGTAGCCGATCTCGACCGTACGCACGCCCGACACGTTGACCACCTCGGCACGCTCGATCGGCCATGGCAGGTGCCAGCGCGGGCCCGGGTTGGTCTCTTCCACGAACTTTCCAAAACGCAGCACCACGCCCCGTTCGGCCGGCGCGACGATGTAGATACCGCTGGCGATCCAGAGCAGGAACACGACGCCGGCGATCAGCAGGCCGCCATTGCGCCACTGGCCGGACGTGAAATTGCCGCCAAAGCCGCCACCGCTGCTGCCGCCACCGCCACCGCCGGTACCGACCTCGCGCGGGCCCTGCCGGCGGTTGCCCAGCAGGTCGTTCAGCTTGCGGTTGAATCGGCGCCACAGTTCGTCGAGGTCCGGCGGCCCCTGGTTGTTGCCGCCACCGCCACCTCCACCGCTGCCGCCGCGCTTTCCCCACTGGTTGTCGTTCAAGCCCATCTCTAACTGCTCCTGGCGCATGCCGCGGCGCCTCCGGGACCACTGCCGGTCCATGTTTCCGCATCGACGGTCGCAGCCGCAGGAGCCAGTGGCATCCCGGTCAGCTGCACGTCGACCCCTTCGTCCGGCCCGCAGGCCGGATCATGTTCCGCTCGTTCGAAAAAATCATCCAGGCTCACTCGCAGCAGGTCGACCCCGGCACCGGTCAGTGCCGACAGCGACACGCTGGTCAATCCGCCCAACTCGTCGTCAACCACCTTCGGCTCGATGCAGAGCCGGTCGATCTTGTTGCACACCAGGATCTGCGGGACGCCATCGGCACCGATCTCGGCCAGCACCCGGTTCACTTCACGGATCTGCCGGTCGCGGTCGTTGCTTGCGAAGTCGACCACATGCAGCAGCAGGTCGGCCTGCGCAGTCTCGGTCAGCGTTGCCCTGAACGCCGCGACCAGTTCGTGAGGAAGATCCCGGATGAAGCCTACCGTATCGGACAGCACGATATTGCGCCCGGCCGGTGAAAACATGCGCCGGCTGGTCGTGTCTAGGGTCGCGAACAGCTGGTCGGCGGCGTAGGTGCCGGCATGGGTCAACGCATTGAACAGCGTCGACTTCCCGGCATTGGTGTACCCGACCAGGGAGACCGACAGTGCAGACCCGCGCACGCGCGAACGGCGCTGTGTGGCGCGCTGGCGTTCGACCTTGTGCAGCTTTTCCTTCAGCACCTTCACGCGCTTGCCGAGCAGCCGGCGGTCGGTCTCGAGCTGGGTTTCGCCAGGCCCGCGCAGCCCGATGCCGCCCTTCTGGCGTTCGAGGTGGGTCCAGCCTCGCACCAGGCGGGTAGCCAGGTGGTCGAGCTGGGCAAGCTCGACCTGAAGCTTGCCCTCGTGGCTGCGGGCGCGCTGCGCAAAGATGTCCAGGATCAGGGTCGTGCGGTCGACCACGCGGCATTCGAGCGTACGCTCGAGGTTGCGCTCCTGTACCGGTGACAGTTCGTTGTTGAAGATGACGACCGAGACATCGAGATCGCTGCACAGTGCAGCGATCTCGGCAACCTTGCCGGACCCGGCGTAGGTCGAGGGGTCGATACGGTTGCGACCGCCACCGACGACGCCGACAGCGTGCAGGCATGCCGAGGAGGCGAGTTCGTGGAGCTCGGCAAGGCTTTCCTCGTAGTCGCGTTCGGAGGTCCCGAGCGCGACCAGCAGCGCACGACTGCCGGTATCTGGCCGTTCGAACATCCGGCGGTTATCGACTCAGCGGGTTGTGCAATGCCGGGCTCAGCTGTCTGCCGGAGGTTCGTAGTGGATGCTGACCGCGCGTGCCGGAACCACGGTCGAGATGGCGTGCTTGTAGACCATCTGGGTGACCGTGTTCTTCAACAGCACGACGTACTGGTCGAAGGACTCGATCTGGCCCTGCAGTTTGATACCGTTCACCAGGTAGATCGACACTGGAACGTGCTCCTTGCGGAGCGTGTTGAGGAAAGGATCCTGCAGCAGTTGTCCTTTAGCGCTCACGTGGCGTCACCTCGCTTATTCTTGAGAGATCACTGTACTGGAATTTCAGGGTCAAAGCCACTCGTTGCGCTGCACCACCCGGATGTCCAGCCGGCCCGATCAGCCCGGTGTCCGCGGCCTGCCTTCGTAGGGATTGGTGCTGCTCTTGAACTGGATGCGCAATGGTGTTCCTTCGAGCCTGAACGTCGCCCGGAACATGTGCTCGAGGTAGCGCCGGTAGCTGGCAGGGACTGCGTCGAGCGAGTTGCCGTGGATCACCACGATCGGCGGGTTCATGCCGCCCTGGTGCGCATAGCGCAACTTGGGACGCGAGAATCCCGAGCGCGGCGGGTTCTGCTTCTCGACCGCCGCCAGCAGTGCCCGGGTCAGCCTGGGCGTGGGCAGGCGCAGCGTCGCTGCACGGAAGGCTGCGTCCACCGCAGGCAGCAGCGCGTTCAATCCGGTGCCACGGCGGGCAGACATGAACAGGGTACGGGCGAAAGAGAGGAAGCCGAGCCGACGTTCGAGGTCGTCCTTCACCCGGCCCCGATCCTCCGAGGACAGGCCATCCCACTTGTTGACCACCACGACCAGTGCGCGGCCCGCCTCGAGGATGTAGCCGGCGATATGCGCATCCTGGTCGCTGACCGAGTCGCGTGCGTCGAGGACGAGGATGGCGACATTGCAGTCGTCGATCGCCTTCAGGGTCTTGATCACCGAGAACTTCTCGATCACTTCGTCGACCCGTGCACGACGGCGCATGCCCGCGGTGTCGACCAGGGTGTAGCGCTTGCCGTTGCGTTCGAACTCTGCGGGGATGCTGTCGCGCGTGGTTCCGGGCAGATCGAACACCAGCATGCGCTCTTCGCCGAGCAGCGCATTGGCCAGTGTCGACTTTCCGACATTCGGACGGCCGACGATGGCGATGCGCGGGGCCTGCGGCGGCTCTGGCTCCGAAGATATCGGTTCCGGCTCGTCTTCAGGGAAGCGTGCCAGGACGTCGGCCAGCAGGTCGCCGACACCTTCGCCGTGGGCCGACGAGATCGTCCATGGCGTGCCGATGCCGAGGGCATGGAAGTCGGCCCCGGCGATCGCATCCTGGATGCCCTCGGCCTTGTTCACCAGAAGCCACACCGGACGGCCGGTCACCCGCAGCCGAGACGCGATCTCGCGATCGAGTGCGGTGAGCCCGGTGCGGTAGTCGACCAGGAACAGGATCGCATCGGCCTCGTCGATCGCCTGCTCGGTCTGCCGGGCCATCTCGCGCACGATGCCCTCCTTCACCACCGGCTCGAAGCCGCCGGTGTCGACGACCAGGTACTGCCGGCCGCTGAACGAGCCACGGCCATAGTGCCGGTCGCGGGTCAGCCCGGGGAAGTCGGCAACCAGGGCATCACGCGACTGGGTGAGCCGGTTGAACAGGGTGGACTTGCCGACATTCGGCCGTCCGACGAGTACCAGTGTGGGTTGCATCGGATCAGCCGGCCACGCCCATCGCGTACAGGCCGCCCTTGCGCGTCTGGACCACGAAGCCGCGGTCGATCGGCGCGGCGGCGATCGCGATCGCGCTGCCGTCGGTGGGCAGGCGTGCACTGAAGCTGCCGTCCTGGGGATCGAGCAGGTGCACGAAGCCCTCGAAATCGCCCAGCACCAGCGACTTCCCGACCAGCCGGGGTGCGCCGACATTGCGCAACTGAAGCGCGGCCTGGCGCCACAGGCTGGCCCCCGAGGAGCGGTCGAGCGCATGCACCACGCTGCGGTCGTCGACGACATAGAGCGCACCTGCGTCCATGTCGAGCCCGGCGATGCTCGAGATGTCGCGCGACCAGGCAAGCGCTGCGCGCTTGGCATCGAAGCAGGCTACCCGCCCCTGGAAGGCCACGGCGCACACATCGCCGCCTTCGAACACCGGCAGGCTGGTGATCTCGACCACCCGTTCGAGTTCGGTAGCCCCGCGCGGCAGCGCGACCGCCACGTCGAGCCCGACCGCGCCGGTCTTGAGATCGAGGCCGATGAGGCGACCATTTCCGAACCCGGCAAACAGCGCACCGCGCGCGATACTGAACCCGACATGGGTGCGCACCGAAAGCGTCGGCGCCGCACCCCGCTGGTACACCCAGCGCTGGCGGCCGGTGTCGGCCTCGAGGGCCCAGATGCGGGAGTCGCCGGTGCGCACCAGCACCAGGCCGTCGACGATCCGCGGCGCAGCCAGCACCTCGCTCGAGAGCCGCGTCTCCCAGGCGAGCTTTCCGCCCTCGTGGTAGACCTGCACCTCGCCGTTCTGGCCGCCGACGGCGATGCGGCCTTCGCCTGCACCGACCCCGCCCGCAGTCGGCCTGACCACCTGCTGGCGCCAGGTCGGTTTGCCGGTCGCCGCATCGAAGGCGACCAGGTTGCCATCGATGCCGATCGCGTACACCTGACCGCCATCGACTGCCGGCGAGAACACATAGCGCCCCGCGCTTCCGACCTGCCCCTGCCAGAGCGTGCGCAGCGCAACCTTCGAGCGGATCGGCCCGAGTTCGGCAGGCCTCAGGGCGGGATCGGTCGACCGCGAGAACAGCCGATCATAGGCACCGCCCACCGTGCTGCAACCCCGGCCACCGACAGCGCGCGCAGCAGGCGGCGCCGCGGCGCTCCCGCCCCGGCGGGCGGCGGCACCGGTGCGGCCGCAGGCAGGCGGCTGCGCCGGGCCGTCACCTGGGCTCACCCAGCGCGTCGAGCTTCAGCTGTACCAGATTGCGGTACGGGCTGTTCGCTTCGAACTTGTCGAGGGCGGACTGGTAGGCATTGCGAGCGGCATTGGCATCGCCCTGGGCAAAGAGAACGTCGCCGCGCAGGTCGAGGAACAGTGCATCGAACGCGTTGCCATGCCTGGCATCGAGCACGCGCAGCGCGGCGACCAGGTCACGATCATCGACCAGGACAGCCGCCAGGCGCAACCGCGCAAGATCGCGCAACGCGTCCTGCTTCGCGTTGGCGATCGCCCATTCGAGCCGGCTGCGGGCGGTCTTGCTGTCCCCGCCTTCGAAGTCCAGGCGCGCGGCCACCAGGGCGGCGAGCACCGCGTATCCCGTGCCGGGATAGTTCTCGGTCAACTGGCCCGCAGCTTCGCGCACCCGCGTCTGGTTGCTGGCCTGCAAGCCTTCCTGCATGGCGAGGTAGAGCACTGCCGCGCCCTCGGCCTGCCGGTTCTGGTACCAGCGCCAGCCGGACATCGCGGTGACCCCCAGGGCCAGCACGACGATGACGATCGTCACCGGGGTGCCCCAGCGCTCCCACCAGGTCTTGATCGCGTCGATCTGCTCCTGCTGTTCCAGGTCGAAATGGGCCATCGGTCGTTCCGTATCGGGTTGTATCGTTGTAGCGTCTGTGGTGCAACGTCAGTGGTGTAACGTCAGTGG
>JBILGF010000012.1:0-18470 GCA_044351195.1 Burkholderiales bacterium | reverse complement strand
TGCGTGGCGTTCATTCCGGAACGATGCCGGCGCTCTTCACGATACGCGCCCACTTGGCGGTTTCGCTGCCGACGAACCGGGCCAGTTCATCGGGCGCGCTCGACTGGGCCGCGCCGCCGAAGTTCACGAAGAACTCCTGCATCTTCGGCGTCTTCGTCGCCCCGCCGATCAGCTCCGCCATCCGGCGGATGGGCTCGGCCGGCGTACCCGATGGCATGAAGCCGGCGAACCAGACCGTCAGCTCGTAGCCTTTCACGCCGGCTTCACTCATCGTCGGCAGGTCAGGCAGGATCGCCAGACGCTTCGGCGTGGATACCGCCAGTGCGCGCAGCCTGCCGGCCTTCACCTGCGGCAGCAGCGTCACCATGTCGGCGATCATCAGTACCACCTGGCCCGACACCAGGTCGGTCACCGCCTGCGGATTGCTCTTGTACGGCACCCGCAGGAAGTCGATGCCCGCCATTTCCTTGTACATCTCGACCGAGGCGCGGGAAGAGGCGCTGCCTTCGCCGAAACCGAGCTTGCCCGGGTTGCGTTTCGCCAGCGCGGTGAGCTCGGTGATCGACTTCACCGGCAGCGACGGATGCACCGCGGCGATCAGGCCGGCGGTTCCGATCAGCGACACCGGCGCGAAATCCTTCTGCTGGCTGTAGGGCAGCGACTTGAACAGGCTGGCATTGGCTGCGTTGGTGGTGTTGGTGCCGATCAGCACGGTATAGCCATCGGCCGGCGCACGCGCTGCAGCCTCTGCACCGATGATGCCGCTGGCACCGGCCCGGTTCTCGACCAGCACCGGCTGGCCGGTGTTCTCGGTGACGAACGCACCGACCAGCCGGGCCACCGAATCGGTCGCACTGCCGGCGGCAAACGGAACGATGAAGCGCACCTGCCTCGCAGGGAACGTCTGGGCGTGGGCGGCGCCCTCCGGTATCAGCAGACTGGCCGGAATCAGGCCGAGAGCGGCAGCAAAGGACAAGGCGGGCAGGCGGATCATCGGTTCTTCATCCTTGGAAAACGCGTCGGCTCTGGGTGGCCGGTCGCGGGCAGGTGCAATTATTGCCGGTATGAGACGGTTCCGCGAGCGGACCACGCCTGCAGGGATCGTCGGTCAGCGGGGCGGAGCCGCGGACAGCGCCTCGCGCAGGACCGGTTCGATCGCGCCGGCGATCGAATCGAATGCGAGGGCGGCAGTGCCTGCGCCCGGGCCGAACAGCAGTTCGAACCGGGACGGACCATCGAACACGAGCGGGCTGCTGCGCACCTGGCCCGACGACCATTCGACCAGCCGGGTACCGTGGTCGGTGCGCAGCGCACCCTTGGCACGCAGCAGGCGCGCGCCGCAGGCCGCGACCATCGTGGCCAGGCGGATCATCAGCCGGTCGATGCGGTCGGCATCGAACAGCGCCCGGGCGCAGGCCGGATCGTCGAACAGCCAGCCGAGGCTGGCGGCTGGGTCCGTGCCGGCGGCATGCCGGTGGCCCAGACCGGGTATCGGGCAGGGCGGCACGATCGCGGCGACCGCACCAGGGTCGTGGCCACCCGCCAGCGCCGGTCGCCAGCGCGCCCGTGGCGCGTCCAGCAGGGTCGCCGCAACGCGTCCCTCGACTGCGGGCACGATCGCCTGCTTGGGCGGATAGAGGTTCGCGGCGTAGTCGAGGAAGGCCTGGTAGCCGGGTGCGTCGACCCGATCGCGCTTGTTGGCGACCACCACGTCGGCCATTGCGAGCTGGTCGTGCCAGGTGTCGTCCAGCGGGTCGGAGGACCCGGCCGCTGCGGTCCCGGGCAGTGGCCGGCCAGGGTCGACCACGCAGATCACCGCGCCGATCACCAGCGCCTCGGACAGCCCGGGTGCGGCGAGGGTCGCCAGGATCGCCGCCGGATGGCCGAGTCCCGAGGGCTCGATCAGCAGGCGGTCGGGGCGCTCCCGACGCAGCACGTCCGTTATCGCCACCCG
The DNA here is from genome assembly GCA_044351195.1 of Burkholderiales bacterium. Classification (GTDB taxonomy): domain Bacteria; phylum Pseudomonadota; class Gammaproteobacteria; order Burkholderiales; family CAIKXV01; genus CAIKXV01. Next base: position 16,516 of record JBILGF010000012.1, on the reverse strand, counting down.
CAGCGGCACGTTGGCCGCGCAGCAGATGCAGCCCCCGGCGACCTCGCGCACCGGCACGTCCCGCCGGTCGCCAGTGCCGTGCGCCGCGCCGCCGTCCGGCAGGGCAGCGGTGAGCCCGGTTGCCGAAGCCCCGATCGTCGTGCCATCGATCCCGACCACGCCGAACTCGTTGACGATCACCGCCCAGCGCTCCCCGGCCGGACGCTGCGACAGCAGGTGGCGGATCAGCGTGGTCTTGCCGGCGCCGAGGAAGCCGGTGATCAGGTTGCAGCGGGTAGCCATGGTGGGACGGTAGACTCGATCGGCATTCAATCAAAGGGAGTGGCCGATGCTGGCACAGTTGTCCCCGGTCGCGATCACTGCGGCCCTGCTGGTGGTGTCGAACCTGTTCATGACCATGGCCTGGTACGGCCATCTCAAGCATCTGGGTGCCCAGCCGCTTGTCGTGGCGATCCTGGTGAGCTGGGGGATCGCCTTCTTCGAATACGCGCTGCAGGTACCGGCCAACCGGATCGGATTTACCGTGATGTCGCTCGCGCAGCTGAAGATCCTGCAGGAGGTGATCACCCTGTCGGTGTTCGTGCCGTTCGCGGTGTTCTACATGGGCGAGTCGCTCAAGCTCGACTACCTGTGGGCGGCGCTGTGCATGGTGGGGGCGGTGTACTTCATCTTCCGCGGCTGAGCGTCTACACTCGGGTCGTCATGCATATTCATGTTCTCGGCGTCTGCGGTACCTTCATGGGCGGAATCGCCGTACTGGCGCGCCAGGCCGGACACCGGGTGACCGGTTGCGATGCGAATGTCTATCCGCCGATGAGCACCCAGCTCGCGGCACACGATATCGAGCTGATCGAGGGCTTCGAGCCGTCCCAGATCCGGCTCAAGCCCGATGTGTTCGTGATCGGCAACGTGGTCTCGCGTGGCAACGCGCTGATGGAGGAAATCCTCAATCGCGGCCTGCCCTACGTGTCCGGGCCGCAGTGGCTGTCCGAACAGGTGCTGCGCGGAAAATGGGTGCAGGCGATCGCCGGCACCCACGGCAAGACGACCACCACCGCGATGCTCGCCTTCATCCTCGAGCAGGCGGGGCTCAACCCCGGTTTCCTCGTTGGTGGCGTGGCGCACGACTTTCCGGTGTCGGCGCGGCTGGCCAACTCCCAGTTCTTCGTGATCGAGGCCGATGAGTACGACACCGCCTTCTTCGACAAGCGGTCCAAGTTCGTCCACTACCGGCCGCGCACCGCCGTACTGAACAACCTCGAATTCGACCACGGCGACATCTTCCCGAACCTGGCTGCGATCGAGCAGCAGTTCCACCACCTGGTGCGCATCGTGCCAGGGGCCGGACGCATCGTCTGGAATGCGCGCGCCGAGGCGCTCGAGCGGGTGCTCGAGCGCGGCTGCTGGACGCCGAACGAGACCTTCAACAGCGCCGGGGGCTGGCATGCGGGCGAACCGGCGGCCGATGGCGCAGTCGAGATCGGCTTCCGCGGCGAGTCGTTCGGGCACCTGCGCTGGTCGCTGGCTGGCGAGCACAACGTGCAGAACGCGCTGGCGGCGATCGCCGCGGCGCGGCATGCGGGCATCTCGCCCGGCATCAGCCTGTCGGCGCTGGCGAGGTTCCGCGGCGTGAAGCGCCGGCTCGAAATACGCGGCACGGTGGGCGGCGTCACCGTGTACGACGACTTCGCACATCATCCGACGGCGATCGAGACGACGCTGAAGGGGCTGCGTGCGCGTATCGGCGCGGCGCGGCTGCTGGCCGTGCTCGAGCCGCGGTCGAACACGATGCGCATGGGCATGCTCAAGGATGCCCTGCCGGCGAGCCTTGCCGCGGCCGACCATGTGTTCTGCTACACCGCGAACCTGGGATGGGATGCCGATGGTGCGCTGGCCGCCCTCGGGCCGAAGCTGTCGACGCATGACCATCTGCCGTCGCTGATCGATGCGATCGCGGCGCAGGCGCGCGCCGGCGACCACGTGCTGGTGATGAGCAACGGTGGTTTCGGCGGCATCCATGAAAAGCTGCTCGGGCGGCTGGAGGACGCAGCGAAGCCCGGGAACGGGGCGCCACGATGAACGACGCCAAGGACCTGTCGATCATTCTGCAGTCGCGGTTCCCGCTGGTCACCATCGAGACCACCGAGGAAGCGCGCATGCTCGGCGTGATCGAGAAGAGCGCGAACCTGCTCGGCTGGGCCTCTTTTTCGTGGTCGGTGGTCGACGGGCTGCGCCGCACGACGCGCGTCGATCGCGTGACCGGCACCAACAACCTGGCCGACGTGCTGCGCCATATCGACAAGACGCCTCAGAACGGCGTCTACACGCTGCTCGATGCCCATCCCTACCTGCAGGATCCGGGCAACGTCCGGCTGATTCGCGAGATCGCGCAGACCTACGGCCGCTGTGCGCGCACGCTGGTATTCGTCAGTCCGAAGCTGGAACTGCCGCCGGAGCTGCACCACCTGACGGCGCGCTTCGAGATCGCGCTGCCCGATGCCACGCGCATCCGGCAGATCATCCGCGAAGAGGCGCAACTGTGGGAGTCGCGCAGCCAGGCCCGGCCGAAGGGCGACCCTGAGGCCATCGCGCTGGTTACCCAGCACCTGACCGGCATCCCGGTCGAGGATGCGCGCCGGCTGATCCGCCAGGGGCTGGACAACGACGGTTCGCTCAACATGTCCGATGTCGACCGCATCGTACGGTTCAAGAGCGAGGCGCTTGCAGCCGGGGGCGTGCTCGATGTCGAGCTCGATACCGGCAGCTTCGGCAACGTCGGCGGGCTGGCGAACATGAAGCGCTGGCTCAACCTGCGGCGGGCGGTGTTTGCCGGGGAAGCCGGCACCGAGGGCCTGCCGCCCCCGAAAGGTATCCTGCTGCTGGGCGTGCAGGGCAGTGGGAAGAGCCTGGCGGCGAAGGCCGTGGCCGGGTCCTGGCGGTTGCCGCTGCTGCGGCTGGACATCGCGTCGCTCTACAACAAGTTCACCGGCGAGACCGAGCGCAACCTGCGCGAGGCCCTCAGGGGTGCAGCCAGGATGGCGCCCTGCGTGCTGTGGATCGACGAGATCGAGAAAGGGCTCGCCACGGACGAGTCCGGGGGCGATGGCGGAGTATCCCGGCGCATCCTCGGCACGCTGCTGACCTGGATGGCCGAGCGCAAGGAGGCCGCGTTCCTGGTCGCCACTGCAAACGACATTTCGCGCCTGCCCCCCGAACTGCTGCGCAAGGGCCGGTTCGACGAGATCTTCTTCGTCGACCTGCCGGATGCGGCCACGCGCGTCGAGATCTTCGACATCCACCTCAAGCGCCGCAAGCTCGACCCGGCCGCGTTCGACCTGCTGTCGCTCGCGCGCGCGGCAGACGGGTTCTCCGGCGCCGAGATCGAACAGGCGATCGTGTCGTCGATGTACGAGGCACATGCACACAAGGTCCCCCTGGCGACCAGCCACCTGCTCGATGAGATCCGCCGCACCCGACCGCTGTCGGTGATGATGGCCGAGAAGATCGAGGAACTGCGTGCCTGGGCGCAGGAGCGCTGCGTCCTCGCAAACTGAGTCCGGAAAATGGGGTCAGAAAATGGGGTCAGAGACGATTTATCTGCAGAAAATGGGGTCAGAGACGATTTATCTGCGATAAATCGTCTCTGACCCCATTTTCTGGATCGGCTATATTCGCGGGCTGCAACGCCCCCAGGAGGAGAAGACCGATGATCCGCAAGCTGCGCACCCAGCGCGACGACCAACAGTGGATGCTCGACCTCGCACTGAACATGCGCGGCCGGGTACAGAACTTCGAGCGTGACGACATCGAGGTGCCGGCCGGCACGCGCGCGCGCAACTACCGGATGCTGCCCAAGGTCTGGCGCAAGTCGGCCGAGCGGCACGAGCGGCTGGCGAAGAAGGCCCAGGCGATGGGTGCCAATGCAACCGCCACGCACCACTACGACCATGCGGTCGAGGGCTACCGGATGGCGCAGCACCCGATCTTCTTCGACAACCACCCGGTGAAAAAGGCGCTCTACAAGAAGCTGAGCGAGATGGTCGACCGGCGCAGCGAGACCGCGTCGTATCCGATCGAGCGCGTCGAGGTGCCGTTCGACGACGGCAAGACCATCTCGTGCCTGTACCACATGCTGCCGGGCAAGCCGAAGGCGCCGGTGGTCATCTACGTGCCGGGCATGGACCAGAGCAAGGAAGTGTTCCCGAAGGTTTCGCACAACATCGCGCTCGCGCGCGGCTTCCACGTGATCGCGATCGACGGCCCGGGGCAGGGCAACTCGAACATGCAGAAGATCCGCGCGGTCGGCGACAACTACGAGCGCGCCGGCGCCGCGGTGATCAGCTGGCTGATGAAGCGGCCGGAAGTCGACAAGAACAAGATCGCGATCTACGGCATCAGCATGGGCAGCTACTGGTGCCTGCGCCTGTCGAGCTACGACCATCGCGCCGCCGCGGTGGTGAGCTCGGTCGCCTGCTTCAACCCGAACAACACCATCTTCACGCAGTCCTCGCCGCGCTTCAAGCAGATGTTCATGTACATGGCCGGCTACGACGACGAGGCGAAGTTCGACGTCGAGGTGGCGCAGCCGATGACGGTGCGCGGCTACCTCGACAAGGTGAAGTGCCCGACGCTGCTGGTCACCGGCGAGTTCGATCCGCTCTGCCCGCTCGAGGAAGCCATCGAGGCCTACCATGACCTCAAGGTGCCGAAGGAAATGTGGATCATGGAGAACCAGTACCACCCGCTCTGGGGCATCCCCAACCTGGGCGGCATGGACTGCCACGACTACGTGATGGACTGGCTGCAGGGCCTGTTCAGCGGCAAGCGCGTGCCTAAGAAAGCCGGCCGTATCGCCTATGTCGGCGAGCAGGGCGACGGACCGTGGTCGGCGTGCGACTGGGAGCCGACGGTGAAGGCGGGGCAGGCGTATTTCTAGCGCGTAATCCGGGTCAGAGACGAATTTCCGGAGCGGTCCTCAGTCCGTCTCCGGGCTCGTACCCGGCCCGGGCGAATGCCAGGGGTAGGCAGGCCTCCGGCGCGAGCCGAAATTCGGGTCTGACCCCATTTTTGACGGTTGGCTCAATACCCTACCGCCGCCCCGTCGCTGCGCGGATCGCTCGCCCCTTCGATCACCCCGCCCGCATGGGTAACGATCGCCCCCGCATGTCCCATGGTCTCGTCGAACGCGCCGTAGACCTCGACTTCGTGACCCATCGCGCGCAGGGACTCGATCAACGACGGATCGAAGCGTGACTCGACCTTCAGCGACTGCGTGGCCTGGCCCCAGGTGCGGCCGAGCAGCCAGCGCGGCGCGCTGACCGATGCCTGCAGGTCCTGGCCGTAGACGACATGCCGGGTGAACACCGCGGCCTGGGTCTGCGGCTGGCCTTCGCCGCCCATGGTGCCGTAGACCATCACCCGCCCGTCGGACAGATGGGCCAGCGCCGGGTTTAGCGTATGGAACGGCTTGCGTCCGGGCTCCAGTGTGTTCAGCGCCGACGCATCCAGCGAGAACGATGCGCCACGGTTCTGCCAGTTGATGCCGGTGCCGTCGAGCACGAGGCCACTGCCGAACTCGTGGTAGATGCTCTGGATGAAGCTCACGGCACGGCCGGCGCTGTCGACAACACCCATCCACACCGTATCTGCCGGAGGCTGCGGCGCGGGCCAGGCCAGTGCCCGCCCGAGGTCGACGCGCGCGGCGCGGCGGTCCATCTCGGCCGGCGTCAGCAGCGACTGCGGATCGACGGTCATGTACTTCGGGTCGGTCACATGCCGGTCGCGCATGAAGAACGCCTGCTTGGTCGCCTCGACCATCCGGTGCACGTAGTCGGCACTGTCGGCCGGTACCGTTTCGAGCGCGAGCCGGTCGGCGATGCCGAGGATCGCGAGCGACACCATGCCCTGGGTGGGCGGGGCCATGTTGTACAGCGTGCCGCGCGAATGGGCGAGGTGCACCGGCGGGCGTTCCGTGGCCTGGCAGGCGGCGAGGTCGGCCGCGGACACCGGGCTGCCCAGCGCCTTCAGGTCGGCGGCGATGCTGGCTGCGAGCTCGCCGCGGTAGAAGTCGTCGGTGCCGGCGCGGGCGATGCGCGCCAGCGTCTGCGCAATCTTCGACTGCACCAGCAGCGTGCCTGGCTGCGGCACGTCGCCGCCCGGCATAAAGCGCGCCGCGAAGCCGGGCTGGTCGCGGATCTCGGAGAGCTTGGCGCGCGTGGTGCTGGTGTAGCTGTGGGTGACCGCATGGCCGTGCGCCGCGTAGTGGATCGCATCGGCGAGCAGGCGCGACAGCGGCAGCCGGCCTCCGAACCGCTCGCGGGACATGCGGTGGGCGAGGCCCCAGCCGGCGACCGTTGCGGCCACGGTATTCGCCGCCAGCGGCCCGCGGAAGGGAATCGCGGTGACCGCATGCGCGGCATACCACTCGCGGCTGGCAGCCATCGCCGCCGGGCCGCAGGCATCGATCGTGGTCACCGGCTTGCCCGGTTCATGCACCAGCCAGAACGCGTCGCCACCGATGCCGTTCATGTGCGGATAGACCACCGAGATGGTCGCCGCTGCAGCGATCATCGCCTCGATCGCGTTTCCACCCTCGCGCAGCACCGCGACCGCCGACTCGCTGGCCAGGGAATGCGGCGCGGTTGCCATGCCGCGCGTCGCGCGGGAAGTCTGGATCGCCACGATGCAGGTCCTTGAACGATGGTCGACGGAGCTTACCGGAAGCGTCGAATAATTCGGGTCAGAGACGATTTACTATTCCGTAATTCATCTCTGACCCGAATTATCTCGGCTGGTTCGGGAAAATGGGGTCGGACCCCAGGGTCAGATCTGGGTTTCAGCCTCAAGGAGTGGACGCGATGGATATCCTGCTGCGCAATGCGCGCATTCTCGGCCGCGATTACGCGGCCACGTTCGATGTCGGTATCGAGGCCGGGCGGATCTCGGCGATCGAGCCGGTGGGGGTAATGCCCGCGCAGGGAGTAGCCAGGGTGATCGAGGTCGACGGGCGGCTGGTCGCGCCCGGTTTCGTCGAGACGCACATCCACCTCGACAAAAGCTGCATCCTCGACCGTTGTACCTCCGAGAAGGGCACGCTCGACGAGGCGATCTCGCAGGTGGCGCTGCAGAAGCGGTCGTTCACCGCCGAGGATGTCGCCGCTCGGGCGCGGCGTACGCTGGAGAAGGCGATCGCCCAGGGTACCGGCGTGATGCGCACCCATGTCGAGGTTGATCCGGTGGTCGGGCTGCGGGGCTTCGACGGCGTGCTGTCGCTGGTCGACGAATACCGCTGGGCGATCGACATCGAGATCTGCGTTTTTCCGCAGGAAGGATTGATCAACAATCCGGGCACGGACGAGTTGCTGGTGGCGGCAATGAAGCAGGGCGCGCGCGTGATCGGTGCGGCTCCGTACTGCGACAGTGACCCGCATGCGCAGATCGACCGCATCTTCGAGATCGCGCGCGAGTTCGACGCCGATATCGACATGCATCTCGACTTCGGCATGGCCACCGACCACATGGACATCGAGTACGTGTGCGAAGTCACCGAGAAGCACGGCTACGGCGGACGCGTGGCCATCGGCCATGTCACCAAGCTGGCGCTGGTCGACCCGGAACGGTTTGCCCGCATCGCGAACACGCTGGCCAATGCCGGCGTGGCGGTGACCGTGCTGCCGGCGACCGACCTCTACCTGATGGGCCGCGACCGTACCCATGCGAAGCTGCGCAGCGTACTGCCAGTGCACGAACTGCTCGCGCATGGCGTGAACGGCAACCTGTCGAGCAACAACATCCTCAACCCGTTCACGCCGTTCGGCGACTGCTCGCTGCTGCGCATGGCCAACCTGTACGCGAACATCTGCCATGTCGGCCGGCGCGACGAGATCCGCGAGTGTTTCGAGATGGTGACCCGCCGCTCGGCGAAGCTGCTGCGCCGGGACGACTACGGCGTGGATGTCGGACGCGCCGCCGACCTGGTCGTCATCGACACCACCGCGCCCGAACATGCGGTAGCCGAACTGCCGCCGGTGCTGATGGGCTTCAAGCGGGGCCGGATGACCTTTTCGCGCCAGCCGGTTACCCTCCACCGTCCCTGATCCACCGATCCTCGCCGACCTGCCATGCCTTCGATCCTCGACCGTGACACCTTCAACAGCTTCGTCCGCGAGACGCATGCCGAACTCGCAGGCGCAGCCAGCGGCCCGCTCGCCGGGCTGACCTTCGGCGCGAAGGACATCTACGATGTCCAAGGGCATCGTTGCACGTTCGGCAACCCGACATGGCTCGCCACGCACGCGCCCGCGCCGCACACGGCCGTGGCCGTGCGGCAACTGGTCGCCGCCGGCGCGACGCTGGTCGGCAAGACCCAGACCGCCGAGCTGACCTACAGCCTGAATGGCGAGAACATCCACTACGGTTCGGTACTGAATCCGAATGCACCGGGACGCGATACCGGCGGTTCTTCCAGCGGTTCGGCCGCCGCGACGGCGGCAGGTCTGGTCGACTTCGCTCTGGGCAGTGACACCGGCGGCTCGGTACGCCTGCCGGCGAGCTTCTGCGGCCTGTACGGCATGCGTCCGTCGCACGGCCGCGTGTCGCTCGAGGGGGCCTGCCCGCTCGGTCCGTCGTTCGACACGGCGGGCTGGTTCGCGCGCGATGCAGCACTGTTCGAGAAAGTGGGACGCGTGCTGCTCGGCGACGACGCACCGGCGGCAGTGCCAGGCCGGCTGCTGCTGGCGGCCGACGCATTCGAGCGCGCAGGCGGTACGGTCGGCGATGCGCTGCAAGGTGCGGTAGCGAAGGTCGAGTCGGTGCTGGGCAAGGCCGAGTCGGTGACCGTCGCCACCGAGGGCCTCGACGACTGGGGCATGAACGTGTTCCGCGTGATCCAGGCGCACGAGGCCTGGCAGTCGCTCGGCGCATGGATCACCGAGCACCAGCCGCAGCTCGGCCCGGGCGTGAAGGAACGCTTCGCCTGGGCATCGACGGTCGACCGCGGCATGCTGCTCGCCGCCGCCTCGAAGCGCGAGGAGATCGCACGCCGGATGGAACGCCTGCTCGCCGGCAACGCGGTACTGGTGCTGCCCACGTCTCCGGGCATCGCCCCCAGGATCGGCGCCCCATCGGCCGAGATCGACGACTTCCGCGCCCGCGCACTGGCCATCCTGTGCATCGCCGGCCTCGCGCGGCTGCCGCAGGTCACCCTGCCGCTGGCCACCCTCGATGGCTGCCCGCTCGGCCTGTCGCTGGTGGCCGGGCGCGGCAACGACACGATGCTGCTCGCCCTGGCCCGGAAACTCGCACCGTGAACCCGTGTCTGTCCCGGGGCCTTCCGCCGACCTGAGCTGCGTCCTGCCTCGATGATCGTCTACCTCCACGGCTTCAACAGTTCTCCGCAGTCGCTCAAGGCACGCCTGGTCGAGGCGCGCATGGCCGACCTCGACCTGCTCGACCAGCTCGCCTGTCCGGCGCTGCCGCATTCGCCGAAAGAGGCGATCGCCGCGATCGACGTGCTGCTGCCGGCGGATGCGTCCAAGGTGACCTTCATCGGCAGCTCGCTCGGCGGGTTCTACGCGACCCATCTCGCCGAGAAGCACGGCGCGAAAGCGGTGCTGGTCAACCCTGCGGTACAGCCGCATGTGCTGCTTGCCCCGTTCGTCGGCGAGCAGGCCAACCTGCATTCAGGCGCGCGCTGGATGCTCACCGCTTCCCATATCGACGAACTGGCGACCCTCGAGGTCGAGCCGATCAGCCGTCCCGAGCGCTACCTGCTGCTGGTCGAGACCGGCGACGAGGTGCTCGACTGGCGCCAGGCGGTGGCAAAGTACACCGGCGCGCGCCAGGTCATTGTCGAGGGGGGCGACCACGGTTTCTCCAGTTTCACCGACCATATCGACGACGTGCTGCGCTTCGCCGGCATGCTGGCGCCGCCGGACCCGCTGGCGCGTGCCCGACGGCCACGGTCACGCGCCGGCTGAACGCCGCCGGCGGTGGCCGCGTCGTCCGGGTCGTGCCGGCGAAGCGCTCCGGTATACTGCGCGCCCGGCGCATGGATGCACTGCGTATCCGTCCGGGCAGCGCTGTCTGCCCGCTGCCGTAAGTTTGCAATGCGGCCTTCATGCGCGCTTCACCGACCGCGGCCCTGATGAACGTTTTTTACGAGGAAGAAGGCGAGCTGCGGGCTGGCAGCGTGCTCGCCGACAACACCACCTCGCTGCAGGTCGAGGCGCCACATGGCAAGCGCTCGAAGGTGAAGGCGTCCAACGTGCTGTTTCGCTTCGATGCGCCGGCGCCCAGGGCGCTGATCGACGAGGCGAAGGTGCTGGCCGAAACGCTCGACCCGGGTTTCCTCTGGGAGGCGATCGCTGCCGACGAGTTCGGCTTCGACGCGGCGGCCAGCGAGTACTTCGGGGCGGTCAGCGGGAAGACGGCGTCACCGGTCGAGCGTGCGGCGATGCTGCTGCGCCTGCATGCCAGCCCGATGTACTTCTACAAGCGAGGCAAGGGCCTCTACAAGCGTGCGCCGGCCGAGTCGCTGAAGGCGGCGCTGGCCGGAGTCGAGCGCCGTCGGCGCGAGGCCGAGCAGCAGGCGGAGTGGGCCGCGGCGCTGGTGCGCGGCGAACTGCCCGAGCCGATGCGTCCGCTGGTGGACTCGCTGCTCTACGCGCCGGACAGGCAGACCCTTGCCTGGAAGGCGGTCGAGGCAGCCTGTGCCGAATCCGGCCTGAGCGTGCCGCACCTGATGCAGCACTGTGGTGCGATCGCGTCTGCACATGATCTCCATTTCGGCAGGTTCCTGTTCGAGCACTTCCGCACCGGCGCCGGCTTTGCACTCGACGCGGCCGGCCCCGACGCGCTGGAGGCCCTCCTCTCGCCGATGCCGGCGCTGGAAACGGCGGCCGCAGCGGCATTCTCGATCGACGACACCGCCACCACCGAGATCGACGATGCATTCTCGGTGCAGTCGCTGGGCAGCGGCTGGCGCATCGGCGTGCACATCGCCGCGCCCTCACTGGGTATTGCGGCGGGTTCGGTGCTGGACGAGGTCGCGCTGTCGCGGCTGTCCACTGCCTACTTTCCCGGGCGCAAGATCACCATGCTGCCCGACGCGGTAGTCGAGCGGTTCACGCTGGCCGAGGGTCGCACCGTACCGGCGGTGTCGCTCTATGTCGATGTCGACGCCGACTTCACCATCAGGTCGACCCGCTCGGCAGTGGAGGCCGTGCGCATTGCCGACAACCTGCGCCTGGAGCACCTCGAGCCGTGCTTCACCGAGGCGGCGCTGACGCAGGCCGCGGCGTTGCCCGATCCGCGCCTGGACCATCCGCTGGGGCGCGAACTGTGGACGCTCTGGGGCTTCGCGCAGAAGCTGCAGGCCATGCGCGGCAAGCAGGCCGATTCCGGCAGCGGGCGCGTCGAGTACACGTTCATCGTCGAGGGGGAGCGCATCACCCTGCGCCCGCGCGCGCGCGGCGCTCCGCTCGACACGCTGGTCGCCGAGCTGATGATCTTCGCCAACAGCCAGTGGGGCGGCGAGCTCGCGCGCGCCCAGGTACCGGCGATCTACCGGGCACAGGCGGGCGGCAAGGTATTCATGACGACCGTCGCATCGCCGCACCAGGGCTTGGGCGTCGCGCACTACACCTGGGCCAGTTCGCCGCTGCGCCGGATGGTCGACCTGATCAACCAGCGCCAGATCGCGAGCTGGATCCGGGGCGAGCCCCCGGTGTATCCGACCGGCAGCGAATCGATGCTCGCGGCGATGCGTGCGTTCGAGCTCGCCTACGAGGCCTATGCCGACGCCCAGCGCGTGCTCGAGCGTTACTGGTCGCTGGTCTGGATCCTGCAGCAGGAACTTTCGACCATCGACGGCGAGATCATCCGGGACAACCTGGTGCGCCTGTCCGGCGTGCCGGTGGTGGCGCGGGTGCCATCGGTACCCGAGCTGCCTTCAGGCACTCGGGTGCGACTCACGGTCGAGCGCATCGATCAGTACGACCTGCTGCTGGACCTGGCCTACAGCGAGACGCTGGCCCAGGGGTAGCGCACCGGTGATTACCCATGACAGCCCGCGGCTGCGCGCCTAGAATGCCGACGATGGTGACCTGCCTGCTTTTGCAGCCGATTCCATGGCTCCGCTGAACCGGTTGCCCAGCCGCTACCCGGTGCCCGAGGCGCTGTTTCGCACGCCGCCCCTGTCCCTCGTCGACCCTGCGCATCGCATGCTGCTGCTGGCCCTGATCGTCTCGGTGCTGCTGCACGGCACGCTGCTGGCGATACGGTTCACCGCACCCGACGCCAGTAAGCGCTCGGCCGCGCCAGCCCCGCTGGAAGTGGTGCTGGTCAATGCGCGCACTGTCGAGGCGCCGGTCAAGGCCGATGTGCGCGCACAGTCCAATCTCGACGGCGGCGGCAACACAGACGCGAAGGTGCGCGCGAAGACGCCGCTGCCGCAGTCGCCATCCGGCGTCGACATGCCGGATCCTGCGCTCGCCGCGCGTGCCCGCGTCGAGGAGCTCGAGGCCGAGACCCGGCGCGTGCTGGCGCAGATCAAGAGTGCCGCCCCGATCGACAACCGGGAGACGAGCCCGGGGCCGCCGCTGGCACCACAGCCGCCGACCGCACCGGCGCCCAGCTCGGCCGACCTCGCGGCGCGCAGTCTCGAGATGGCGCGGCTGCGTGCCGAGTTGTCCAGGGATTTCTCCGCCTACCAGCAGCGGCCGCGCAAGGCCTTTGTCGGCGCACGAGCGGCCGAGTACCGGTTCGCGCGCTATGTCGAAGACTGGCGGGGCAAGATCGAGCGCGTGGGCAACCTGAACTATCCGGACGAAGCGCGCCGCCAGAAGCTGTACGGCACGCTGGTGCTGACCGTTTCGGTGCGCCGCGATGGCTCGGTGGACAGCATCGAGGTGAACCGCTCGTCCGGTTTCAGGCTGCTCGACCAGGCGGCGATTCGCATCGTCGAACTGGCCGCGCCGTTTGCCGCTTTCCCGCCGGATATCGCCAGGGAGATAGACATCCTGGCAATCACGCGCACCTGGAGCTTCACCACGGCCGAACAGTTCCAGGGTCAGTGAGGCAGGCGAGGCGATGAGCGATCTCTATGCGGTGTTCGGAAACCCGGTTGCGCACAGCCGGTCGCCGGCGATCCACGGCGCGTTCGCGCGCGATACCGGCCAGGACATCGTGTACGAACGCATCCTGGCGCCGCTCGACGGGTTCGCGGCGGCGGTCGACGCGTTCCGTCTCGCCGGTGGCCGGGGCGCGAACGTGACGCTGCCATTCAAGCGCGAGGCGTGGCAGCTGGCCACCGCGCTCAGTGCGCGCGCAGCCTCCGCCGAGGCGGTGAACACGCTGCGCTTCGATCGGGATGGTCGTGTCTTCGGAGACAACACCGACGGGGTCGGGCTGGTGCGTGACATCGAAGTCAATCTGGGGCAGCCGCTCGCCGGTGCGCGTGTCCTGATGCTCGGGGCCGGCGGCGCGGCAGCCGGCGTCGTGATGCCGCTGGTCGATGCCGGGGTGGCCCGGCTGCACGTGGCCAACCGTACCGCTGCACGCGCCGAGGCGCTGGCAGCCCGCCATGCTGCATCGCCCGTGTCGGGCGGCGCGCTCGATGCCATCGACGGGACGTTCGACCTGATCGTCAATGCCACATCGGCAAGCCTGGGGGCCGAGGTGCCGTCGCGTGGACGGGCGCGGCTGGTGCCGGGCGGGTTGTGCTACGACATGATGTATTCGGCCGAGCCGAGTGCATTCCTGTCGGAGGCCGCGCGCGCCGGTGCGCGCATCGCCGACGGCATCGGCATGCTGGTCGAGCAGGCGGCGGAGTCGTTCTTCCTGTGGCGCGGCGTACGGCCCGCGACCGGGCGGCTGATCGCCGAACTGGCGCAGCCGTGGCGGGGGTCCCGACCTGGCGCGGGCGGTGCGGGAGCGCCCGCTCGTGATGACATGCCGCAAGGGTCACCGGGCGGCAGCACGGTCCGTTGAGCGGCAGACGTCCGACAGCCGGCCAGACCCGCCCCTCGAACCGACCAGCCGCCGCGACCGTGCGCACCCTGATTCGCTGGATAGCCCGCCTGCTGCTGCTGGCGCTGGGCGCACTGATGGCCTGGCAGCTGTGGCTGTTCGGGCATGTCGTCTACTGGAAGTACGAGAACCCGGCGCAGACCTCGTTCATGCGCATGCGGCTCGACTCGTTGCAGCAGAAGGACGCCAGTGCACGGTTGCGCCAGCAGTGGGTGCCGTACGACCGGATCTCGATCCACCTGAAGCGGGCGATCATCGTCGCCGAGGACGACAAGTTCGTGGACCATGAGGGCTTCGACTGGGACGCGATACAGAAGGCGCTTGAACAGAACCGCAGGCAGGGCCGGGTGGTGCGCGGCGGCTCGACGATCAGCCAGCAGCTGGCGAAGAACCTGTTCCTCTCCGATGCGCGCACGCGCACGCGCAAGGTACAGGAGGCCGTCATCACGCTGATGCTCGAGCAGACGATGGACAAGCGTCGCATCCTCGAGATCTACCTTAACGTGATCGAATGGGGCAACGGCGTGTTCGGCGCCGAAGCGGCCGCCCGCCACTACTTCGGCGTGTCTGCGTCCCAGCTCACGCCCGCGCAGGCCGCCCGCCTCGCCGCGATGGTCCCCAACCCGCGCTTCTACGACCGCAATCGTGGCTCACGCTGGCTCGCCCGTTACACCGAGATCATCCAGTCCCGCATGCCCCGCGCCGTCGTGCCCTGACTGAAAATCCGGGTCAGAGACGAATTTCCCAGAATCCGGGTCAGAGACGAATTTCCCGGGTCAGCGCCGCGCCATCGGGCGACCGCGCTTGAGCGGGAGTGCCGTCGGGCCGAGGTGGGTGGCTACCCAGTCACGGAAGGCTTCGGTCCCGGTGGGCAGGCCACCCCGGGTCGAATCACGAATGCGGGCGAGGTCGTCTGCTGGCAAGGCCTGCTCGAACAGGCGGGCGTAGGCCGCGTGGCGCGCCTCCGGACGGTCTCCCAGTTTCTCGTACGCCGGGTGCGCAGTGATCCGCTCATCGGTTGCGCCCAGCGCGTTACAGCGGAAACTCGACCAGCGCCAGGCGGCCGGCGCGGCGACCATGCCGGCGCGCACTGGATTGGCCTCGATGTACCGCATGCATCGGAGCAGATAGGTTTCCGTATCCACCAGGCTTGCGTGGTAGCGGCCTTCCCATAGCGTGCCGGTGCGCGTGTAGCACCGGTTCACATGGCGGGCGAAGCGCGTGCCCAGCGATTGCATCAGGCCTGGAATGGCGTGCGCGCTGTCGCCGGTCATCAGCAGGTGCACATGATTGGTCATCAGGACATAGGCGTGTATGCGGCAGCCGCGCCTTCGAGCGGCATCGGCCAGCCAGAGCAGGTAGTGACGGCAATCGTCGTCGGAGCGAAAGCAGATCGCCCGGTTGTTCCCGCGCTGGACGACATGTTGTGGCATGCCGGGAATGTGCAATCTGGGGCGCCTGGGCATTCCCGCAGGGTCGCGTGGAAGTGCGCCTGGCGCCAGTCCGGGGAACGTGGCTTGTCCGCCGAAACCTGGCTGTGTGGCGTTCCCGGCCCCGGTCGTGCCGGCCATGGCTCCGGGGCGCGTCATGAGGGAGTGGTGCATGCGTCGTGCGTGACGCCCGAGAAAGTGGTGTCTGACCCGGATCAAAAAGTGGTGTCTGACCCGGACTATCGGCGCAGGTTTCTGCAACAAATCGTCTCTGACCCTGATAAAGGGCGCATACAATCGCGCCACCTCTGGGAAGGGCCGCGAGCCAGTGCCATGGCCGACGTCGACGAACCGCGCAGCGTGCAGGAGTCCCTGCAGGAGATCACGGATCTGCTGCGGCGGCAGCGCATGGTCGAATCGCTGGCACATCGCGAAGGCGAGGGACGCCGTGGTGGGCTGACAGAGCGACAGCCACTGGTCGACTCGCTGGTACACCGGCAGAACGAGGTCGAACTGCAGGCGCGTCTCGATGCACTGCATCCGGCCGACGTGGCGCTCGTCCTCGAGGCGCTGCCGCTCGACGATCGGCTGCGCGTCTGGCAGCTGGTCAAGGCCGACCGCGACGGCGAGATCCTGCTCGAGGTCTCCGATGCGGTCCGGGAGTCGCTGATCGCCGACATGGACCGCGGCGAACTGGTTGCCGCGACCGGGCAGCTCGATACCGACGAGATCGCCGACCTCGCGCCGGATCTGCCCGACGAGGTGATCGCAGACCTGTTCCGGTCGCTGTCTGCCGAGGAGCGCGAGCAGCTGCGCGAGGCGCTGTCCTACCCGGAGGACAGCGTCGGAGGCCTGATGGATTTCGAGATGGTCACCATTCGCGAGGACGTGACCATCGAGGTCGTGCTGCGCTACCTGCGCCGCCTGGACGAACTGCCGAGCAATACCGACAAGCTGTTCGTGGTCGATCGCAAGGGGCTGCTGCGCGGCGTGCTGCCGCTGAAGAAGCTGCTGGTGAACGAGCCCGAGATCGAGGTGTCGTCGCTGGTGGACCGCAA
>JBILGF010000475.1:0-2779 GCA_044351195.1 Burkholderiales bacterium | reverse complement strand
ATGCACACGATGCGGCGACCGCGTTCGAGCGCTACGACCTGATATCCGCGCCGGTCGTCGACGACCAGGGCGAGGTGCTCGGTCGGCTGACCGTCGATGTGGTCGTCGACTACATCCGCGAGGCGTCCGAGGCAGAGAAGCTCAAGGCCGGCGGCCTGCGCGAGGAAGAGGACATCTTCGCGCCGGTCTGGGACAGTCTGAAGAATCGCTGGACCTGGCTTGCGGTGAACCTGGTCACCGCGTTCATCGCCTCGCGCGTGATCGGCGCCTTCGAGGGATCGATCGAGAAGCTGGTGGCGCTCGCAGCCCTGATGCCGATCGTCGCCGGCATCGGCGGCAACGCAGGCAACCAGACCATCACGATGATCGTGCGCGCCCTCGCCCTCGGGCAGATCAGCCGCGACAGCGCGCGCAAGCTGTTCATCAAAGAGCTCACGATTGCGCTGATCAACGGCCTTGTCTGGGGCACCATCGTCGGCGTGGTGGTCTGGCTGTTCTATGCCAGCGTTGCGCTGTCGATCGTGATCATGGCGGCGATGACGTTGAACCTGCTGCTTGCAGCGCTGGCCGGCGTGCTGATTCCCCTCGTTCGCCGCTGGCTGCAGCGCGATCCGGCGATGGGCTCCTCGGTACTGATCACCGCGCTGACCGACAGCGGCGGGTTCTTCATCTTCCTTGGCCTGGCGACGCTGTTTCTGGTCTGAGCCCGGGCCGTAGCGGGCCCTGGCAGTGCCACGGCAGGGCCCGCTGCGCCGGCGCACGCGCTGGCGCAGGGAACAAACGAGGCGCAGCCGGTGTTTGCCGGCATGGACCAGGCCGCATCGCGGCGCCTACGCTCGCGGTTTCACGCCGGTTCTGCCCGTCGCATCCTTCCTGACGGTTATGGCCTGACGTTTTCTCCCTGACGTTCTCTCCCGTCTGCCGATGTCATCCACCCTGAGCCCGCCTGGCAGTCGCCCGACCTTGCTGCCCTGGCACCTGCGCTTCGCCTTCGCCGCGATGCTCACCGGCGGTATCGCGATCGGCTGGGTGGTGCGTGGCGCAACGCTGCCTGGTGACAGCGACGCTGGTGCGGCAGCGCAGGCGCAGGCGCAGGCGGCGGTGATGGCCGATACGGTGTTCTCGCCCGGGGTCGGGCACCCGGTCGAGGTCGCCGCCAGCGAGCGGGACATCCAGGTCGGCTCGCTTTCGGAGCACTTCGGACGAATGCGGGTGGTGCCCGACCGCTCGGACGCCGACCAGCCGGGTGCACCGGCAGATATCGTCCTGAGCAGGCGGTGCCCGGCTGTCCCGTAGAATGGCGTGCAGTGCCCGTGATTCCCGGAGAACCCAGATGCTGATCAAGCGCCCCGACGACGTGCGTCCGTCCGAGATCACCCCGAGGTCTGTCTGGGAAGATCGGCGCAGCTTCATGCTCGGCGCCGGCGCGTTGGCGCTGGCGGGCAGCGGCGCGATGTCCGACACCGCACACGCGCAGTCCGATGCGCCGGTGCAGCCGCAGCTGCGCGAGAAGATCGCCGGGCTGCGTGCCGCACCCGCCGCCTACACGCTGAAAGAGCCGCTCAACACCTACGAGCAGATCACGTCATACGTGAACTTCTACGAGTTCGGCACCGACAAGTCCGACCCGCTGCGCAACTCGAAGAACTTCCGTACCCGGCCGTGGACGGTCGTGGTCGAAGGCGAGGTGCGCAAGCCGCGCACGTTCGGCATCGAAGAGCTGCTCAAGCTCGCTCCGATCGAAGAGCGCATCTACCGGCTGCGCTGCGTCGAGGCGTGGTCGATGGTCATTCCATGGGCCGGATACTCGCTTTCCGAGCTGATCAGGCAGGTCGAGCCGACCGCCAATGCCAAGTTCGTCGAGTTCCACACCCTGCTCGACCCGAAGCAGATGCCGGGGCAGAAGACTTCGGTGATGGAGTGGCCGTATGTGGAAGGCCTGCGCATCGACGAGGCGATGCATCCGCTGACGCTCCTCGGGCTGGGGCTTTACGGCGAATTGCTGCCCAACCCGAACGGCGCGCCGGTACGGCTGGTGGTGCCGTGGAAGTACGGCTTCAAGAGCGGCAAGTCGATCGTGCGCATCCGCCTCGTCGAGAAGATGCCGGTCACCTCCTGGGTGCGCTCGGGGCCGAGCGAATACGGCTTCTACTCGAACGTGAACCCGAAGGTCGACCATCCGCGCTGGAGCCAGGCGCGCGAGCGGCGCATCGGCGAGTTCTTCAAGCGCGAGACGCTGATGTTCAACGGCTATGCCGACCAGGTCGCGCCGATGTACGCGGGGATGGACCTGCGGAAGCATTACTGACAGAGGGGCGGGAGGTAGGGCCCGTCTTTCGCCTCCCCTCTGGTTTGGCCTGCCAGCGCCTGTTTTCCGCCTTCGCTCCGCTGCCCGTCCAGGCCTAGTCTGGCGGCTGCGTATGCGGGGATTGGCCTCGCTCGCCACCTGGGATTGACCCTGGTGCCTCGCGCATCCTTGCGCGAAACCCGTGGTGCCGTCTCGATGCCGGACGCTTGTCCGGCACTGTCTCGGTGCTGCGGTGCTCACCCCTCGGGGACGTTCACGTCCCCGGCGGGGGGTCCGTGCGTCCCCGATCTTGTTCGGAGGTCGCATGGATCCATGGTTCATGGAGTCGTATCTGCGGTGGTTGGGGCAGGCGAGTGACGCGGAACTGATCGGCCGCAAGGATGCGGTCGCGGTCGCGTTGCTGCAGGCCGGGATCGACAGCGAACTGAG
Source organism: Burkholderiales bacterium (assembly GCA_044351195.1). Classification (GTDB taxonomy): domain Bacteria; phylum Pseudomonadota; class Gammaproteobacteria; order Burkholderiales; family CAIKXV01; genus CAIKXV01. The sequence goes on along the minus strand of JBILGF010000475.1, from coordinate 42 downwards.
TCGGTTGCTGTATGGCCTGATGCAGGAAGAGGTCGATGCCCG
>JBILGF010000207.1:0-6207 GCA_044351195.1 Burkholderiales bacterium | reverse complement strand
CATCCGTCTTCCGAGCAGTGGCCATCTCGAGTATTCCGTGACGCTCGGCGACCCGCCGACCCCGCTCGGGCGCGCAACCTATGCCTGGGAGGCGAGTGAGGCAACCTACCGCCTGAGCCTGAGCGCCGAGACCACCGGGCTGGTCGGACTGTTGCGCCGTGTACGCGTCGTACAGACCAGCGAGGGCCGGATCACACCGGACGGACTGCGGCCGGACACGTTTTCGATGGACCGCGGCGGCCCGGCTGCGCGCAACGAGTTCGCGCGCTTCGACTGGACCGCCAGGCAGCTCATCTTCGGCTACCCCGGGGCGATCCAGGCGGCCGCGCTGGGCGCCGGAACGCAGGACACGTTGTCCCTGATCCTGCAGTTCGCATTCGTGCCGATCGAAGAAGGCCGGCGCGACGTTGCGCTGACCAGCGGCCGCAAGCTGTATGTGCAGACCTACGAGCAGGTGGGCGAGGAAGTGGTCGAGACCCCCGCCGGCGCCTGGCGCGCATGGCACCTGCGGCGGGTTCGCGCACAGGCCGGCGACGAGGGCTACGATATGTGGCTGGCCACCGATCGACCGTTCCTGCCGGTGCGCATCCGCTGGACCGATCGCAGGGGACGCGTGACCAGCGCGACCCTCGATACGGTTCGCCTCGCGCGCGACTGATTGCGCGCTGCGGCGTTGTTCCCGCGGCGCTCACGCCCCGGTTCCCTCCCCTGTTCCCTGTTCCCTGCTCCCTGTTCCCTGTCCCCTGTCGCGATCGGCCCCCTTCGATGGATGCACTGCCCTCCCCCAACCCCCTGCGTATCGACGCGGCGACCCAGGCCCTGAGCCTCGCCTCCACCTTCTCCCTGCCGGCCGACCAGGTCCTGCACCAGTTCTTCCGCACGCGGCGCGAGCTCGGCCCGCTCGACCGTGCGTTCGCCGCCGAGGTGATGTACGCGGTGCTGCGCCGCTGGCGTACCTTGAACGCCCGGGCAAGCGTGGCGGCGCCCCCCGGCATTGCCGCAGCCGACGCATCCACCTTCGCCGGCACCCTTGCTGCCACGCCGACTGACGGGGCACTGGCAGCGACCCCGCGTCGGCTGGTGCTGGTGGCGCTGACCACCGTGTTCGGACTGTCGGCACGCGCGCTGGAACCGGTGATCGGAGCCAACGACCGGGCGTGGCTGGCCGCCACGCATTCGATGGACCCCGCTGCGCTCTCGGCCGGTGCGGCGCTGGACGTTCCCGACTGGCTGTACGAACGGCTGCACGCGCGCCTCGGCACCGCCGAGACCGCGCAACTGGTAGCCGCCCTGAACCAGCCGGCACCGCTCGACCTGCGGATCAATCCGGCGAAGATCAGCCGCAACGACGCGATCGCGCAACTGCAGGCGCGCCAGATGCACGCCCGCGCCACGGCGTACTCGCCGTTCTGCGTGCGGATCGACGGCCGGCCGAACCTCGGCCGCGATCCCCTTTACGAACAGGGCGCGATCGAGGTGCAGGATGAAGGCAGCCAGCTTCTTGCACAGCTGGTGGCCCCGAAGCGGCGCGAGATGGTGGTCGACTTCTGCGCCGGTGCCGGCGGCAAGACCCTCGCGCTGGGCGCCCTGATGCAGTCCACCGGGCGCCTCTACGCGTTCGACGTCTCCGAGCGGCGGCTCAAGGCGTTCGAACCGCGGCTGCGGCGCAGCGGATTGTCGAACGTGCATCCGCAACTGCTGTCGAGCGAAGTCGATGCCCGGGTCAAGCGCCTCACCGGCAAGATCGATCGCGTGCTGGTCGATGCACCCTGCACGGGGCTCGGCACGCTGCGCCGCAATCCGGACATGAAGTGGCGCCAGCCGGAATCGGCGGTGGCCGAGATGGCAGCGAAACAGTCGGCGATCCTTGCCAGTGCCGCCCGGCTTCTCAAGCCGGGCGGCCGCCTGGTCTACGCCACCTGCAGCCTGCTCGATGAAGAGAACCGCATGGTGGTGGAGGCGTTCCTCGCCGCGAACCCCGCGTTCGCACTACGCCCGGCCAATGAGGTGCTGGCCACGCTGGGCATCGCGCTCGATACCGGCCCGTACCTGGAACTGCTGCCGCACCGCCATGGCACGGACGGGTTCTTCGCCGCGGTGCTGGAACGCGCGAAGGCCTGAGGCAGACGATGTCCCCTCACGCGCTCCGACCATGGCCACGCGGGTGAGCAGGTTGCTGCGTGCGTCGCTGATTCCATTCGCCCTGATGGCGGCGACCGGCGTGCAACCGGCCGCCGCGGGCGAGGCCCCGCCCGGACAGTCGCGCCTGTTCGCCGCCACCGGCACGGTGCAGGTCGCCTTCACCCCGGGCGACCCGGTCGACGAGATCCTGGTCGGCGTGATCGGCGAGGCCCGACAGCAGGTGCTGGTGAAGGCATTCAGCTTCACCCACAAGCGGATCGCGCGCGCTGGTCGATGCGCACCGGCGCGGCGTACGCGTCGAGGTGCTTGCCGACGAACGCCAGGACCGGCAACTCGAGGGCAGCGTGCTGGCCAGCCTGGCGCGCAACGGCATCCCGGTATGGCTCGATGCGAAGCGCGCCAGCGCCCACAACAAGGTGATGATCATCGATGCCGGCACGCCGGCGGCGGTGCTGGTCACCGGCAGCTACAACTTCACGTACTCGGCGCAGCGGCGCAATGCCGAGAACGTGCTGGTGATGCGTGGCAACGTGGCGCTTGCTGGCGCCCTCGTCGACAACTGGCAGCGCCTGCGCGCGTCGGCACGGCCGTATCGCGCCCGCACAGCACCCTGAGCGCCGTGCAGCGCCATACCGCGCGGTCAGGCACCTGCGCTCCGGAACCGCGACAGCGCGAAATCCTGCAATATCGGGCGCGTCGATTTGGCATTGCCCGCGATACTCGAAGCGGAAATGAATCCGCTCTACATCAAGGAGGAAGATCATGGCTTCATCACGGTGGCCGAAGCAGGCGCTGGCAGTGAACGGCCTGCGCGTCGGTGCGGTACTGGCCACGCTGGTGGTTGCAGCCACGGCACAGGCCCAGTTCCCGGACCGATCGCTGCGCCTCATCGTGCCGTTCGCGCCAGGCGGCAACATCGACCTGACCGCGCGCACCATCGCGCCAGGCATGTCACAGGCGCTCGGCCAACCGGTGGTAGTCGACAACCGGTCCGGCGCGGGTGGCCGCATCGGCGCCGAAGTGGCGGCGAAGTCGGCCCCTGATGGCTACACGCTGCTGCTCGGCTCGAGCGGCTCGCTGACGATCAACCCGGTGTTCGGCACGAACGTCTCCTACGACCCGCTGCGCGACTTCACGCCGACGACGCTGGTATCGATCACGCCCCTCGTGGTGACGGTCCATCCGTCGGTCCCGGTCAAGACCATTGCCGGGCTCATCGCGCTGGCGAAGAAGCAGCCGGGCCGGCTCACCGTGGCCTCGGCGGGCACCGGCTCGACCACCCATGTCGCCAACGAGATCTTCCAGATCGAGGCTGGCGTCAAGTTCATCCACGTGCCGTTCAAGGGCAGCGGCCCCGCGCTGATCGATCTCGTGGGCGGCCATGCCGACCTGATGTTCGACCAGCTGTCGACGTCGTCGCCGCACATCCGCGCGGGCCGGCTGCGCGCGCTCGCACTGACCACCAGCAAGCGCTCGACGCTGCTGCCGGAGATCCCGACGATCGAGGAAGCCGGCGTGCGCGGCTACGAGGTCGCGACATGGACCGGGGTTTTCCTGCCCGCCAACGCGCCGAAGGAGATCGTGGCGCGTATCTGGAAGGCGGCCTACGACACGCTGGCGCAGCCGTCCGTGCGCGAGTCGTTCGAGCGCCTCGGTTCCGAGCCGATGCGCAGCACGCCGGAGGCGCTGGCCGCGCGCATGCGCGACGAGATCGCGAAGTGGACCCAGGTGAAGCAGGCCGTCAAGATCAAGCTCGAATGAGCGAGAGGGGCATCGAAATGGCAAAGATCAGACTGGTGGTTCCGGAGGAACTGTCCGGGGCAGCGTCCGCTGCCGTCGGCGCGCACGCGGCGTCCCTGGTGGCGCCGGGCGAGGTGGCCCCGGCCGATGGGTCACCCATCGGGGCCGCCCCCGGCGCAATGCTGAGGCTTGGCGTGCTCGACAACAGCAAGGGCAATGCCGACCACCTGCTTGCCGCGCTGGTCGAGCGACTGCGCGTCGAGATTCCGCTCTCCGCGGTGGTCGGCGAGCGCAAGACGACGTCCTCCCGGCCTGCCACCGACCAGGTACTCGCCCGCCTCGCACAAGAGACCGACTGCGTCGTCGCAGCCATGGGCGACTGAGGGTCGTGCACGTCGTGGAGTGTCCACGACGCCGTTGAACTTCGCCGGCGCGGAAAGCCGAGCGCGGTGATCTGCACGACCCTGTTCCAACGCCTCGCCCAGGGTCAATGCCGGGCGCTCGGCATGCCCGACCTGCCGCTCTTCGTGGTCCCGCATCCGATCGGCGGCCTGTCGCGCGAGGAAGTCGCGCAACGCGCCGAACTGGCCTTCGCACCGCTGCTCGAGTGGATCAGGGGAGGGGCACGATGAGCAGACTGACGAACTGGCTCGACACGCCGGGCTGCACCATCGACTGCGACGATGGGCTCGAGGCCATCCAGTCGCTGTTCCTCGCGCGCGGCTGGAGCGACGGCCTGCCGGTCATCCCACCCACGCCCGAGCGGGTCGAGGCGATGCTCGCGTACTGCGACCGCCCGTGGGATGAACCGTTCATGACGGTACCGCCGCGCTACGCGCCCGCCACGCCGGCACGCATCGCGGCAAACGCGGTGATGGCCGGGCTGCAGCCGGCGCACTTTCCGCTGGTGCTGGCCGCGTTCGACGCGCTGGACCAGCCGGCGTTCAACCTGTACGGCATCCAGACGACCACGCACCCGTGCACGCCGTTGCTGCTGTTCGGCGGCCCGCTCGCCGTGGAGGCCGGCATCCATGGCGGCAACAACGCCTTCGGCCAGGGCTATCCGGCGAACGCGACCATCGGCCGCGCAGTGCGCCTCGCCCTGGTGAACATCGGCGGTGCCATCCCGGGCATCGGCGACATGGCGACACAGGGCACGCCGGCAAAATTCGCCTACTGCTGCTCCGAGAACGAGACCGAAAGCCCCTGGGAGCCGCTGCGCGTCGAACTCGGCCTGCCCGCAGAGGCGACCACGGTCACCGTGATCGCCGCCGAGGGCCCGCACAACATCAACGACCACGAGAGCACGACGGCGATCGGCGTGCTGAAATCGATCGCCGGAACGGTCGCGATCACCGGCGCAAACAACGCCTACCACCCGTCCGTGCCGGTCGTCGCGATCAGCCCCGAGCATGCGCGGACCATCGCCGACGGCGGTTACACCAAGCAGGCCGTGAAGGAATACCTGTACGAGCATGCCAGGCTACCGCTCGGCCGGTTCTCCGACGAGAACATCGAGCGGCGTCTGCGCACGCGGTTCCCCGAACGCTTTGCCACCGCCGGCCTCGATGCGCTGGTGCCGATGGCGCAGTCCCCCGATGAATTCATGGTGTTCGTGGCCGGTGGCGCCGGCAAGCACTCGGCCTACATCCCGACCTTCGGCAGCACGCGGCCGGTGACCCAGGTGGTCGCGACCGCAAATGGCGTGCCGGCACGGCGACTCGACGACTTCCGCCGCTGAAGCGCCGAGTCGACGCTCAGGCGCGTGCCGGGAAGCCGTACAGCTGCGCCGGATTGTCGACCAGCACCCGCTGCCTGACCTCGGCGTCCGGCAGCCATCCCGCGAGCGCATCGAACAGCATGCCATCGTTCGGTACGCGTGCCGGCGCGAACATATGCGGGTGCGGCCAGTTGGTGCCCCAGACCACGCGGTCCGGACGGGCGGCAACGATCGCGCGCGCGAGGGGCCCCATGTCGGTGAATGCCGGCGGGCCGTCGACCGACAGCTTGGAGAAGCTCGAGAACTTCACCCAGCGATCGTCGCGCTCGACGAGCTGGCGGATCAGCGCGCGGGCGGACGGTGAATCGGGACCTTCCGCGGCGCCCACGCGCGCGAAGTGGTCGAACACGATCGGCGCGTCGATGGCACCCAGGTGGTTGGCGTGCTCGGCAATCTCGGTGCCAGACCCGAAGTGCAGCTGGAGATGCCAGCCGAACGGCTTGACGCGCGCAGCCATCGATTCGAGGCGTTCAAGTCCGCCATAACCCTTGACCCGCGTCGACAGGCGTGCGCCTCGGAAGCCGGCTTCATGCAGCCGCTCGATG
>JBILGF010000233.1:0-5508 GCA_044351195.1 Burkholderiales bacterium | reverse complement strand
CAAGGGTACCGGCCAGTCGGTCACCGCCCTGCTCGGCGGCCAGATCGATTTCGTGTTCGCCAGCCCGCCGGTGGCAGCGGCGCATGTCAAGAGCGGCAAGCTTAGAGCGCTGGCGGCATCCAGCGCAAAGCGCACGCCGCTCGCGCCCGACATCCCGACGGTCGCGGAAAGCGGCGTACCCGGCTTCGACATGGTCACCTGGTGGGGCGCAGTGGTGCCGGCAAAGACGCCTGCGCCGATCATCGACCGGCTCAATGCGACGCTGCGCAAGTCGCTCGAGTTCGCCGACACCCAGGAGAGATTCGCGGCACTGGGCATCGATGTACAGTCGAGCACGCCAGCGGCCTTTCGCAGCTTCATCGCCGCCGAACTCGCGCGCTATGCAAAGCTGTCGAAGCAGGTCGGCCTGAAGAACGAATGAACGAACAGGCAGCGCCAGCATGCGCCGCGAAGCGGCACTGCGCAGCTTGCCGGTCATGGCGCAGTAGCCCGCCTGTAACGCAGGACACGGCCGGACACCCTTCGATTCCCCCTGAGGAGCATGTGCGATGACTCGAATCTCCCTGTCGGCCCTGCCGGCCGCGGCAATCGGCAGCCTGCTCGCGCTGCAGGCACCGCTGCTGGCCGCGCAACCGCAATGGCCTGCAAAACCGGTGCGTATGGTCATCCCCTGGGGGCCCGGCGGGGGCACCGATATCCTCGGCCGGATCGTCGCCGAGCCGCTGGCGCAGGCGATCGGCCAGGCGGTCATCGTCGAGAACCGCGGCGGTTCGAACGGACTGATCGGCGCGGAAGTGGTCGCCCGCGCCGCGCCGGACGGCTACACCACGATGTTCCACAGCGTGACCTCGCATATCCTCAATCCGGCTTTCTACGCGAAGATGCCGTACGACACGGTAAACGACTTCCAGTCGGTGACGCTGGTCGGCGACCTGCCGCTGGTGGTGCTCGCACACCCGTCGCTGCCGGTACGCAACGTGAAGGAACTGGTCGCCCTGGTGCGGCAGCAGCCCGGAAAGATGTCCTACGCCTCGTTCGGCGTGGGCAGCATGAGTCACCTCGGCGGCGAGATGTTCATGAGCATGCTCGGCCTGAAGATGGTGCATGTGCCCTACAAGGGCGGCGCCGCAGCCATGATCGACCTGCTGGGCGGCCATGTGCCGCTGTTCTTCGCCAGCCTGCCGACCGTGGTCGAGCCGGCGAAGGCGGGCAAGGTACGCCCGCTGGCGATCACCTCGGCCGCGCGCAGCCGGCAGCTTCCCGACGTGCCCTCGGTCAACGAGGCCGCCGGCATCAAGGGCTATGACGCGACGATCATGTACGGCGTGTTCACGCCGGCGAAGGTGTCGCCCGATATCGTCAGGCGCCTGAACGAAGCGATGGCAAAGGTACTGCGCTCGGCCGACACCGGCACGAAGCTGCAGGCGCAGGGGATGGCAGCCACCATCCCGGGCACCCCGGAGCAGATGACCGCCTACATCAGGGAGAACCTGCCCCGCTGGGGCAAGGTGATCCGCGAGGCAGGCATCCGGCTCGACTAGCGCCCGCGTCGTATCCTGAGATACCCGCGCGTATCCCGCATGGCCCTGCGCAAGCCGCGCATGGATGATTCCCGAGATCAACATACCCTTCTGAAGAAAGGAAGTCGTCGAACATGTTCAACCCGTTCCAGCCCCTGCAACTGATCGAAACCGAAGTCTTCGCCACCCTGCCCGCCAAGTACCGCAAGAAGCAGTACAGCGACTGGGCGCATCCGAACCGGCAGGGCACCGAGATCGAGTGTTTCCTCGAAGGCCCGTCGTTCGACCGTGACGGCAACCTCTGGTTCGTCGACTGCGCGTTCGGCCGCATCTTCCGCGCCGACCCGAAGGGCAACATCGAACTCGCGCTGCAGTACAACGGCTGGCCGAACGGCCTGAAGTTCCACAAGGACGGCCGCATCTTCGTCGCCGACTACAAGATGGGCATCCTGACCATCGATCCGAAGACGATGAAGATCGAGGAAGTGCTGCGCACCGCGTTCAGCGAAGGCTTCAAGGGCTGCAACGACCTGCACTTCGCGACCAATGGCGACCTGTACTTCACCGACCAGGGCCAGACCGGCATCGCCGACCCGACCGGCCGCGTGTTCCGCTGGCGCGCCGACGGCTCGCTCGACCGCCTGTGCAACAACGTGCCCAGCCCGAACGGCATCACCCTGTCGACCACCGAGAAGCACTGCTATGTCGGCGTCACGCGCTCGAATTCGGTGTGGCGCCTGCCGCTGATGCAGGACGGCTCGATCTCCAAGACCGGTGTCGCGATCCAGCTCTCGGGTGGCGTCGGCGGCCCGGACGGCATCGAGATGGACGGCGAGAACGGCCTGTTCGTCTGCCAGCTGGGTGTCGGCGTCTGGCGCTTCGACGCGAACATGCTGCCCACGCATCTGGTCCATTCGACCAACCATGCGCACCACCACCTGGCCAACATCTGCTTCGGTGGCCCGGACCTGAAGACCCTGTACATCACCGAGTCGCTGTCGGGCGACATCCTGATGGCCCAGCTGCCGGTCGCCGGCAAGCGCATCTGGGGCCTCAGCTGAGCGAGGCGGCAGGCAATCGACGCCCGCAGGCCGGCAGCGGCCCGCGGGCGTGCAACGATCACGGGGCAGCATGGTGCCCCCGGAGAACACGATGAAGAAGATCCAGAGCGTACTGATTTACGGCTATGGCGTGATGGGCCGCGGCGTGGCGAAGACCTTCGCGCTGGCCGGCTTCGACACCATGGTCAGGTCGGCGCGCGCCGCGTCGATCACCGACCTGCCCGAGGGCGTCACCGCGGTGGCCACGTTGCCGGCGAAGGCCCCGGACCTGATCATCGAACTGGTGCCGGAGGTCGTCGCCACCAAGCAGCAGGTGTTCGCCGATGTCGAGGCGGCCTATGAAGGGCAGGACTACCTGCTCGGCACCGGCACCTCGGGCCTGGACCTGGTCGAACTCGCGAAGATGCTCAGGCATCCCGAGAAGTTCCTCGGCATCCATTACTTCATGCCGGCCGATACCGCGCCGGTGGTCGAGGTGATGGGCGGCCCGGCCTCCTCGCGCGAGTCGGTCGACCTGACCGCCGACGCACTGCGCCGCTCGGGCAAGGAAACGGTGGTGCTCTACAAGCCGATCATCGGCTTCCTGGTGAACCGGCTGCAGCATGCGATCCTGAACGAGGCCTACTACCTGATCGAGAACGGCGTCGCCGATGCGGCGGCGATCGACCACGCGGCGCGCCGCCTGCTCGCCCCGCGCATGGTGCTCAACGGGCTGATCCAGCAGAAGGACATCAGCGGCCTGAAGATCCACGCCGAAGCACAGGCATCGATCGTCCCGGCGCTGTTCCACACCAATGTCGCCAATCCGATGCTGCAGGCGATGGCCGGGCGCGGCGAGACCGGGCTGGCCGCCGGCAAGGGCTTCTACGACTGGGCGGGCTGCGACACCGATGCGGTGCGCAAGCAGGCCTCGTCGCAGCTGTCGGCGTTGCTGAAGTTCATCGACAACGACCTGCCGAAGTCGCTGCCGGCCACCGAGCCGAAGCCGCGCGATCCCCGGCAGCCGGGGTGACCGACAGCGGCCTCGCCCGCGCCCGGGAAGTCCTGGGTCGGGTGTTCGGCTATCGGGAGTTCCGCGGCCACCAGCAGGAGATCATCAGCCACCTGGTCGACGGCGGCGATGCGCTGGTGCTGATGCCCACCGGCGGCGGCAAGTCGCTGTGCTATCAGATCCCGTCGATCGTGCGCGCGGGTGCAGGCGTGGTGGTGTCGCCGCTGATCGCGCTGATGCAGGACCAGGTCGACGCACTCAGGCTGGCCGGGGTCAACGCGGCCTTCCTCAACTCGTCGCTCGATGCACGCGCCGCGCGCGAGGTCGAGCAGGCGTTCGAGGCTGGCGACCTCGACCTGCTGTACGTGGCGCCGGAACGGCTGCTCACCGACCGCTTCCTCGCGCTCCTCGAACGCTCGAAGGTCGCGCTGTTCGCGATCGACGAGGCGCACTGCGTGTCGCAGTGGGGCCATGACTTCCGGCCGGAATACATCCAGCTGTCGGTGCTGCACGAGCGCTTCCCGGCGATCCCGCGCATCGCGCTGACCGCCACCGCCGACGCGATCACCCGGCAGGAGATCCTCGACCGCCTGGGGCTGAACGACTCGCGCGTGTTCGTCTCGAGCTTCGACCGCCCGAACATCCGCTACCGGGTGGTCGAGAAGGACGCCGCGCGCGAGCAGCTCGGCCGGTTCCTGAAGGAGGGTCACGCAGGCGCGGCCGGCATCGTCTACTGCCAGTCGCGGCGCAAGGTGGACGAGACTGCCGTCTGGTTGCAGGGCCTCGGGATGAACGCCCTGCCCTATCACGCCGGGCTCGATGCCGACGTGCGGCGGCTGCACCAGCAGCGCTTCCTGCGCGAGGACGGCATCGTGATGGTCGCCACCGTCGCCTTCGGCATGGGCATCGACAAGCCCGACGTGCGTTTCGTCGCCCATCTCGACCTGCCGCAGAGCCTGGAGGGCTACTACCAGGAAACCGGCCGCGCCGGGCGCGATGGCGAGGCTTCGGAAGCGTGGCTGGCTTACGGCCTGTCCGACGTGGTGCTGCTGAGGAACCGGATCGATGAATCCGGCTCGCCCGACGAGGTCAAGCGCATCGAGCGGCAGAAGCTCGATGCGATGCTCGGTTACTGCGAGACCACGCACTGCCGGCGTCGGGTGCTGCTCGACTATTTCGGCGAGACGCTCGATGCCGACTACCGGTGCGGCAATTGCGACAACTGCCTCGAGCCGCCGGAAACCATCGACGGCACCGTGCCCGCGCAGAAGCTGCTGTCGGCGGCGCTGCGCACCGGCCAGCGCTTCGGTGCCGGCCACCTGATCGACCTGCTGCTCGGCAAGTCCACGCCGCGCATGGTGCAGTTCGGGCACGACCGGCTGCCGACCTTCGCGATCGGCACCGAGTTCGACGACATGGGCTGGCGTGGCGTCGCGCGGCAACTGATCGCGGCCGGTTACCTGCATGCGAACGCGGAACGTTTCGGCGCGCTGCAACTGACCGAATCGGCGCGCGCGCTGCTCAAGGGCGAAGTCGAGATCCGCATCCGCAAGGTGTCGCGGCGCAAGGCGGGCAGCCGCGATCGCACGGCGAAGGTGAAGCGCAGTGTCGAACTGCCGCCGGGGACCGATGCGTCGCTGCTCGAGGTGCTGCGCGCATGCCGGCGCCGGCTGGCGACCGAGCAGGGCGTGCCGGCCTACGTGGTGTTCCACGATGCGACGCTGATCGAGATGGCGATGTTGAAGCCACAGACACTCGATGACCTGCGGCAGGTGAGCGGGGTCGGCGACACCAAGCTCACGCGCTATGGCGAGGCGTTCCTGGCGGCGCTGCAGGACGCGCCGTGACGCCGCCGGCGCTTGCAGTATAGTCAAGCGTCCCAGCGCTGCCCGTCGTGCGGGCGCCGCATCATGAGGAGAGACCGGATGGACCTCAG
>JBILGF010000104.1:0-8315 GCA_044351195.1 Burkholderiales bacterium | reverse complement strand
GCGCCGAAGTGCTCGGCGTCTCGCTCGCTGATGTCGCGGATACCGGGCCGCGCGGCGACCAGGCCTACGCCTTCGTGCGCGCCGCCTTCGAGGAACACTCGGTGCTGCTGTTCCGCAGGCAGGAGATCACCGACGAGGCGCAGGCCGCCTACTCGCGCCGTTTCGGCGTGCTCGAAGTCGCCAAGGTTGCGTCCCTGGGCGAAGGCACGCCGTTCAGCATCCTGACCAATGTCGACCGCGACACCGGCAAGCTGGTGGCGCCCGACCACAAGGAAGCGCTGCGCGCGAAGGCCAACCAGCTCTGGCACACCGACAGCTCTTTCAAGCAGCACCCGGCACTGGCCTCGGTGCTGTCGGCGCGCATCATCCCGCCGACCGGCGGCGAGACCCAGTTCGCTTCGCAGCGCGCCGCATGGGCGCGACTGCCGGCTGCGGAGCAGGCGATGCTGTTCGACGCCTGCGTCTGGCACGACTATGCGCATTCACGCGGCCAGATCGCACCGCACCTGGCCTCCGGGCGCGAGCGCGCTGCGATGCCACCGGCCTGCTGGCGCATCCGCTGGCGCAATCCGGTCAACGGGTGCGATTCGTTCTACCTGGCTTCGCATGCCTGTGCGATCGAGGGCATGGCCGACGCCGAATCGAAGGCGCTGCTGGCCCGGCTCATGGCACACATCAGCGATCCGGCGTACACCTACACCCACGAATGGCAGGCCGGGGACGTCGTGATGTGGGATAACCGGGCGACGATGCACCGGGGCCGTCCATGGCCAGCCGGTGACCATGCTCGGCTGATGAAGCGCACCACCATCAGCGCATCGGATGCGGACGGCCTGGCAGCGGTCAGGCCGGCCGAGGTGTTGACTCCTGCCGCCACAGACCACGGCTGAGGCAATCGTCGGAGGGCGATGGCCAGGATCGACCCGCTCCTGACATGCCGGCTGGCGCTTGCGCGGGCCGGCAGCACCAGTAAGATGTGCCGCATGCCATCTGCCCTGCCCCGTGTCTGTTTCTGGATCGCACCGCTGCTGCTGGTCGCCCTGGCCGCGGGCTGCTCGCGCGACCCGGCCACGACGGCGCCGCATGGCGCCCCGGCGGTGTCCGCTCCGGTGGGTGGCGCGACGGACGGTGCTGCCCTCGCAGCCCTTGGCCGGGAAATCTTCTTCGACACCTCGCTTTCCAGCCCACCTGGCCAAGCCTGCGCATCCTGTCACGATCCGCAGTGGGCCTTCTCGACCCCGCGCACTCACATGGTGGCCGGCATGGCGCCCGGGGCCGATCCATCTCGCTTCAGCATGCGCAATCCGCCGACGCTGATGTACGCAGCGTTCAGCCCGGCCCCGCATGTCGATCCGGCCCGCGGCACGCTGGTCGGCGGCCTGCTGTACGACCAGCGCGCAGCCTCGCTCGAAGACCAGGCCCTGCGCCCGTTCTTCGATCCGGCCGAGATGGCCAACGCGTCGCCGGTCTCGCTGGTTGCGCAGCTGCGCAGGACATCCTATGCGCGTCAGTTCGATCAGCTGTTCGGTCGCGGCGCGCTGTCCGATCCAGGCCGCGCAATGCCGCTGGTCGCCGCGGCACTGGCCGCCTACCAGCGCAGTGCCGAGTTCGCGCCATTCAGTTCCAAGTTCGATGCGGTCATCGAGGGGCAGGCCACCTTCGACGAGAGCGAGGCGCGCGGCTACGAGGTCTTCCGCGACCGCAGCCGCGGCAACTGCATCGCCTGCCATGCCATCGGCGATGACCAAGGTCGGCGCGCCCTGTTCACCGACTTCAGCAGTCACAACCTCGGGCTGCCGCCCAACCGTTCGAGTCCGTTCTACCGCATGCCGGAACAGATCAACCCGAACGGAGCCGCCTTCATCGATCTGGGCGTCGCCCGCGATCCGCAGCGCGCAGGCATGGAGGGCCGGTTCCGGGTACCGACGCTGCGTAACGTCGCGATCACATCCCCCTACATGCACAACGGCGTGTTCGAGTCGCTCGGCGAGGCGGTACGCTTCTACACGACAGGCTGCGTGCCGGGGAACCCCGACCGCTGGGCTGCACCCGAGGTGGCAGCCGGACGCGAGTGCCGCAAGATCGGGCGCCTCAAACTGGACGCCCGCGATTCAGCCGACCTGGTCAATTTCATGTACGCACTGACCGATGGCTGGTACGACCCGGCCACCGGGCTCCCCGGGCCCATGCAGGTGCCGCCAGTCACGCTGGCGCGCTGAGCGACGCGATCGGGCGACGCGATCGGCGACGCGATGGGCGAGCCGGATGGGGGATGGGGTCGGATCACCCCTCACTTCCCACCGACTTCGCGCCGGATCACGACCTCCTCGAACTGCAGCGATTGCCGGTCTCCGGAGGGAAGGACTACCACCGCGGCGAAGATCACCATCGGCCGCGGCAGTCCGGGCCGGCGGATCGTTTCCGCCGGCTCCAGCACCAGGCGCAGGGTCTGCGCCGGGGCGCCAGGCTGCGCCTCCTCCCCGACATAATCGACGATCCGCTGGCCACAGTTCTCGGTGACCTTCGCGGGTTTCCAGTAGGTGCGGTCATAGAGCCGGTTGCCATCGACCTTGTTCATGAGCAGCAAAGCGTCGTCGGACGATCGCTCGACCAGCAACCGGAACAGCAGATCCTTGCCCAGCGCCACATAGGTGGCCGCGCGGATACGCACGCCCGACGGTACCGGACAGGCCGCCAGCTCGGACGGTGCCGTCCCCTGCGCCAGGGCATTCGAGGCCGCCGGGAACGCCAGGGTCAGTACCGAGACCATGCAGGCGACCGATACGCGAACCGGGATCTTGCCGCGAAGGCTGGTTACCGACATGTTCAGCGCAACCGCGTGATCAGGCTGGACGTGTCCCAGCGTCGCCCGCCCGCCTGCTGCACGTCGGCATAGAACTGATCGACCAGCGCAGTCACCGGCAACAGCGCCCCGTTGCGCCTGGCTTCGTCGAGAACCAGCCCGAGGTCCTTGCGCATCCAGTCGACCGCGAAGCCGAACTCGAACCTGCGCTCGACCATCGTCCTGCCGCGGTTGTCCATCTGCCAGCTCTGCGCAGCGCCCTTGCCGATCACCGCCAGGACGGCGTTCATGTCGAGGCCGGCGCGCTGGCCGAAGGCGATGGCTTCGGACAGGCCCTGCACCAGCCCGGCGATCGCGATCTGGTTGACCATCTTCGCCAGCTGGCCGCAACCGTTCGGGCCGAGCAGCGTCACGGCCTGCGCGAACGCACCGGCCACCGGCGCGATCGTGTCGAAGGTCGCCTGCGTACCGCCGCACATCACGGTGAGCATCCCGTTCACCGCCCCGGCCTGGCCACCGGACACCGGCGCGTCGATGAAGCTCAGGCCCCTAGACGCCGCCAGCGCGGCCAGCTCGCGCGCGATGTCGGCCGATGCGGTGGTGTGGTCGACGAAGATCGCACCCGCCTTCATGCCGGCAAAGGCGCCGGAGATGCCGTCGCCGACCACCACCGAGCGCAGGTCGTCGTCGTTGCCGACGCAGGCGAACACGATGTCGGCACCGGCTGCCGCCGCCGCGGGCGTGGCGGCAGACGCCCCGCCGTATTCGGCCACCCACTGCGCAGCCTTCGCCGCCGTCCGGTTGTAGACAGTGACCGAATGACCGGCATGCGCAAGATGCCCGGCCATCGGATACCCCATCACGCCCAGGCCGAGGAAGGCCACCTTGCGCGACGGTACGGCTGCATAGGTCCTGGCCATGGTCAGAGCGCCCTCTGGTACTTGCGCACCTTCGACTCGTCGACATCGACGCCGAGCCCGATGCCGCCAGGCACCTCCGCATGGCCCTCGACCACGCGCAGCGGTTTCATCACGATGTCGTCGGCCAGATACTGGTTGGTGATCGACAGGCCCCAGTCGAGGCCGGGCAGCGCCGCGGCCAGGTGCAGCACGCCGGCGATGCCGATGCTCGACTCGGCCACCTTGTTCGCGAGGTTCACGCGCAGGCCCAGCCGGGCGCACAGCATGCCGGCGTCGAACACCTCGCGCATGCCGCCCAGCTTGATCGTCTTCAGGCTCACGCCGCTGGCCGCCTTCATGTCATGGTGGCGCTGGATGTCCTCGAGGCCATGCAGGCCTTCGTCGGCACCGATCAGCACGCGGCTTGCCGCCGCGACCTTCGCCATCCCGGCGAGATCCTTCGAACGCACGGGTTGCTCGAAGAAGTCCAGGCGCGAATCCTTCACCACGTCGACGTAGGCAAGCGCACCGTCGACCGTGTAGCCCTGGTTCGCATCTGAGGAAATCAGGTTGCCTTCGCCCAGTACCTCGCAGATCGCCAGCGAGCGCCGTGCATCGTCGCTCGCCTCGCCCGTGCCCACCTTGATCTTGTAGGCGACGAAGCCGGCCGCCTTGCGTGCCTTCGACTCGGCCACGTCACCGTCGGTGGAACCGGTGCCGATCAGCCAGAGCACCGCCATGCGCTCGCGACGCTGCTCGCCGAACAGCTTCCAGGCCGGGACGCCGGCGGCCCTGGCGGCCAGGTCCTGCAGTGCCATCTCGATCGCCGACTTCGCGGCATGGTTGCCGTACATCGCGAACGCCCAGTCGGACTCTATCGACGGCAGGTCTTCGACATTGCGGCCCTCGATCGCGGGGGCGAGGTAGCGCACGGCCGCGACCATGCTCTCGACCGTCTCCCCGGTCATGTGCGGAGCCGATGCGGCTTCGCCCCAGCCGATGCTGCCGTTGGCCGCCTCGATGCGAACCAGCAGGTTGTCGGCGGTGCGGATCTCGACGCCCGCCATCTTCATGGGCTTGGCCATCGGCAGGCTGACCGCGATCGCCTCGATGCGCTTGATCTTCAGCATGGTGTTCCTCCGGAATTTTCGGGTTGCTGCATTGAAAGGGGATGTGCGGGGCGGCAGCCGCGACCGGACGCGACGGGGGCGGGCGACCGTGCCTCAGCCCCGGCGCGGCTTGCGCGGCTCGCGCTGCACGTCCATGGTGTAGGTGAAACGGTGCTCGGGATGCACCGTCACCGAGTTCTCGAAGTTCTCGCCACTGGCGCCGAAGTAACGGCGCACGAAGGTCAGCGCAGGCGTGCCGCTGGCCACCTTCAATGGCCGCGCGAGCCGCGTCGGGATCCGGCTGGCAAAGATCTCGAAGCGTGCCCGTACGGTCGGCTCGCCGAACAGGCGCTCGACCTGCTGGTAGACATGGGTCTGCGCATGGTCGACTGCATCCACCACCTTGCTGTAGCGCGGCAGCAGGTAGATGTCGGTCCAGCCCAGGGGCTCGGGGCTGGAGTTCGTGCGCCGGATCGCGCTGATGCGGAACCAGCGGGCGCCGACCTCGCAGTCGAGCAGTTGCGCCAGCGCCTTGTCCGCAACCACCAGCCGGCTGCTCACGTTCTCGCGGAACGTGTCCGGCGGATAGTTCATCAGCTCCTCGACGTTCTTCACGCTCTGCGTGAAGGCGGTCGGCGTCTCGGAGGCGACCACCACCGAGCCGGCCCCGGGGCGGCGCACCAGCAGGCCACGCTCGGTGATCGCGCGCAGCGCCTCGCGTACCGTGTAGCGGCTCGCCTCGAAGCGCTTGCACAGTTCCACCTCGGGCGGCAGCAGGCCACCGACCGGCAGCACCCCGGTACGGATCTCCTCGATCAGGCGCTGCGTGATGACCTGGTAGAGCGGCGCCACGGCGCGCGTGCGTCGCGGCCCGCTGGTCCCGGCACGCTGCGATCGTTCGCCATCGAATGAAGATTCCACGACTGTAGCTCCGCTGGAGGCGCTTCATCGAAACGCGAGCGATGGTAACATTTGTCCGGACAAAATCATCCGCGAGCACCTCGGCGGCTTCGCCAGGTTCGAGCCGGCCGGGCAGCCGTGCGGGCGGACGCATCAGGCAGACGTACCCACCACCGTTCAGAGGGGAGACAGCAGCAATGGCAACCAGCGGCACCAAGGTCAGCAAGGCGAAGAAACCGGGCAAGGCGAAACCGACCATCGCCACCGCGCGCGCGCGCAAGTACACCGACATCCTGTTCGAAGTGAAAGACCAGGTCGCCTGGATCACCATCAATCGGCCGCGCGTGCTCAATGCGTTCCGCGAGCAGTCCCTCGACGAGATGATCGACGCGCTGAAGGCCACGCGCGAAGACCCCTCGATCGTCTGCGCGGTGATCACCGGCACCGGCGACAAGTCGTTCTCCGCCGGCGGCGACTTCTACGCGATGAAGCGCCTGAACTTCACCAATGCCTACATGTGGAACGACCGCATGCTCGGGCTGGCGATGACCATCCGCGGCCTGCCGATCCCGGTGATCGCGATGGTCAACGGCTGGTGCATGGGCGGCGGGCACGAGCTCGCGCTGTGGTGCGACCTGGTGATCGCCTCCGAGAACGCCGTGCTCGGACAGACCGGCGCGAAAGTGGGCGCCTGCCCGACCGTCGGTGCGACGCAGTACCTGCCGCGCATCATCGGCGAGCGCCTCGCGCGCGAGATGATCTTCTGTGCCCGCCGGTTCCCCGCAAAGGAAGCGGTCGAGGTCGGCCTGATCAACAAGTGCGTGCCGCAGAAAGACCTGCTGGCCGAGACGCTGAAGTGGTGCGAGACCATGAAGGGCCACAGCGCACTCACCCTGCGCATGACCAAGAAATCGCTCAACTTCGAGTCGGACAACCTGTACTCGTCGTGGCAGCACGGCATGGAACTGCTGGCGCACGTCTGGGGTTCGCCCGAGGCCAACGAGGGCATGGACGCGTTCCTGGAAGGCCGCAAGCCGAACTTCCAGCAGTTCCGGATGCAGGCGAAGAAGGAACTCGCCAGCTATGTCGATGGTTTCGAGCGGAACCTGAACGAGCCCCCCGAAATGCGCAAGCTGCACAAGTACGGCACTGACGATGAGCGAGCCTTCTGTCTCCGGCGGGTCCAACAGCGGGCCGGCGGGCGCGCTCGACGGTATCCGGGTCCTCGACCTGACCCGGGTGCTGGCCGGGCCGTTGTGCGCCCAGATGCTGGGCGACCTCGGCGCGGACGTGATCAAGGTGGAACCTCCGGGTGCGGGCGACGACACCCGCACCTGGGGCCCGCCCTGGGTCGCCAGGCCCGGCGCGGCGCCAACCGCAACAAGCGATCGATCACCCTGGACCTCGGGCAGCCGGCAGGGCGCGAACTGCTCGGCCAGCTGATCGAGCAGGCCGACGTGGTGGTCGACAACTACAAGCAGGGCACCCTCGCCCGCTGGGGCTTCGATGACGCCTGGTTCGACGCGCATGCACCACGTGCGATCCGCGCCAGCGTGACCGGCTACGGCACCACCGGGCCGAAGGCGGCGCTGCCGGGCTACGACTTCATCGCCCAGGCCGAATCCGGCCTGATGAGCATCTGCGGCGACGTCGACGGCGAACCGATGAAGTACGGCGTGGCGATCGTCGACATCGCCACCGGGCTGATCATCACCAACGGCGTGCTGGCAGCCCTCAATGCGCGCCAGCGCACCGGCCGCGGGCAGAAGGTCGAGGCCTCGCTGTACGAGACCGGGCTGTTCCTGCTCGCCAACGTGGCGATGAACCATCTCGCGAGCGGCCGCGACGCGCGGCGCTTCGGCAACGGGCATCCGAACATCGTGCCCTACACCACCTACCCGGCGGCCGACGCGATGATGGCGGTGGCCGTCGGGAACGACGCCCAGTTCGCGAAGTTCGCCGAGCTGATCGGCGAAGCCGGCTGGGCGCACGATCCCCGTTTCGCGACCAATGCCGAGCGCATCGCCAACCGCGAGTCTCTGGACGCCGCGATCGGCCTGCGTACGCGCGCGCAGCCGGCCGACACGTGGATCGCCAGCATGCGCGGCGCGGGCATCCCCTGCGCCCGCATCAACACGGTCGCACAGGCACTCGCCGACCAGCAGACCGCCGCACGCGGCATGGTGGTCCCGATGGCGCACGAGGGGTACGGCGACTTCCGCACGCTGGGCTGCCCGGTGAAACTGTCCGAGACGCCAGCCACCTACCGCAAGGCGCCCCCGCGGCTCGGTGAACATGGCGACGAGGTGCTGCGCGGCGAACTGGGGCTCGACGATGCCCGGATCGCGCAACTGCGCGCGGCGCGCGTGGTGGGAGGCTGACCGATGTTCAGCCACCTCGCCCATGTGTCGATCGCCGTCCCCGACCTGCAGGCGGCGATCGATACCCTCGCGGCGCGCTATGGCCTGGCGGCTGGCGAGATCATGGAAAACCCGCAGCAGCAGGTGCGCATGACCTACATCGAGCTGGCCAACGCGCGCATCGAACTGATGGCACCCACCGGCCCGGCCTCGCCGATCGCCGCCTTCCTCGCGCGCAACCCGC
>JBILGF010000133.1:0-7524 GCA_044351195.1 Burkholderiales bacterium | reverse complement strand
GTTGTACCAGCACGAGAAGCGCCTGGCCCTGCCGGTGCTGTCCTCGAGCATCGCGATGTTCTTCCTCGGCATGGCCTACTGCTACTTCGTCGTGTTCGGCTTCGTGTTCCGCTTCATCGCCGGCTTTGCGCCTGATTCCGTGGCGGTTGCGCCCGACATCGAAAACTACCTGTCGTTCGTGATGGGCATGTTCCTCGCCTTCGGGCTCACCTTCGAGGTGCCGGTGGTGGTGGTGCTGCTGGTGCGGTTCGGCGTGGCGACGATCGAACAACTGAAGCTGGCGCGGCCCTACGTGATCGTTGGCGCCTTCGTCGTGGCGGCCATCGTCACTCCGCCGGATGTCGTGTCGCAACTGCTGCTGGCGATTCCACTGTGCCTGCTGTACGAAGTGGGGCTCCAGATCGCGCGCTTCACCGGGTTGTCACCCTCGCGCGCCGAGGCCGATGCGCAGGCCGCCGAACAGGTGCAGGCGGACGCGGATGCGCATCCGGATGCCCAGGCGCCGGGTCATGGCCCGGGCAGCACCTCTCGCGATCCCTGATCCGGGGCCGTTGAGCGGGCGACACCGTCTGCGCGTTGCAGGCCGTGCGTCGCGGCCTGTCGACAGCCTCCGGCGGATTCGGGCACCATCGGCTGCGATGCGCGTCTTTCCACGGAGCACAGATGATCCTGACCAACATCGAAGTCATTCCCGGAAAGCGGGTCGTGCAGCATCTCGGCCTCGTCCAGGGCAGCACCGTGCGTGCCAAGAATGTCGGGCGCGACATCATGGCGAGCCTGAAGAACATCGTCGGCGGCGAGCTGAAAGGCTATACCGAGCTGCTGAACGAGGCGCGCGAGGAGGCTACCGAGCGGATGGTGCGGCAGGCCCGGGCGGCCGGCGCCAACGCCGTGCTCAACGTGCGATTCTCCACCTCGTCGATCACCCAGGGCGCAGCCGAACTGTTCGCCTACGGTACCGCCGTGGTCGTCGAGTAGTTGCCGGCGATGAATTCCCTGCTCGCCTTCGCCGACCTGATCGTCTTCGCGGTCCTGCTGCTGGTGGGCTTTTTCGCCGGGCGCATCGCCGAGCGGGTCCACTATCAGTCGATCCGCCGGCGCGAGAAGCTGTTCGAGCGTGTGACGATCTTCAGCAGCCGTTTCCCGCCGTCCGTCTCGCAGCCGTGCCATGCGTCGCTGGTCACCGGCAGCGTGGTCGTGTCCCAGGACTACTTCAAGGCGGTGGCGGCCAGCCTCTACGGCATCTTCGGCGGGCGGGTACGTTCCTACGAGAGCCTTCTTGACCGCGCGCGGCGCGAGTCGGTGCTGCGCATGAAGCATGCGGCGATGCGCAAGGGCGCGTCCATGATCGTGAACGTGAAGTTCCAGACCGCGCAGGTGCCCGGGCGTGGCGTCGGGGCGATCGAACTCATCGCGTACGGCACGGCCCTGCGCCCGGTGGCCTGAGCAGGCTCCGGTGAGCCGCTGGAGCAACCCGCGGTTGCCGCAGGAGGCGATCAACGTCAGTGACACGCGGCCGGTCGCCACTTTCGCGGCGATGGTAGCGGGCCTCGTTGCCGGCCTCGCCGCCTGCGCGCTGGTGCTCGTGCTGTTTGCACAGACGATCGCCGCATGGTTGCCGTTCTCTGCCGAACGCGCGGTGGCCGCGCGCTTCATTGCCCCCGTCGTGCCCGCTGCCGAGCCGCAGGCCACGCTGCAGAGGCTCGCCGAAGCGCTGGTCGGCCCGCAGGGCCTGCCCGCCGGGGTCACGCTGCAGGTGCACTACAACCCGCTGCCGGTGGCCAATGCCACGGCCACCCTGGGCGGCAACATCACGCTCTACCGCGGGCTGCTCGAGGCGATCGACAGCGAGAACGCGCTGGCGATGGTGCTTGCCCACGAGATCGCGCATATCCGCCACCGCGACCCGGTGCGCAGCCTCGGCCGTGGCATGGCGCTGGCAGTGGTGATGTCGGCGGTGTCCGCCGCGGCCGGTTCAGCCATGGCTGACGGGCTGCTCGGCAGCGCGAGCAATCTGACGATGCTGAGTTTCAGCCGCGCCCAGGAGGAAAGGGCCGACGCCGATGCGCTCGCAGCCGTCGCCCTGCGTTATGGCCATGTGGCCGGTGCCGACACCTTCTTCAGGGAAATGCAGCGCAGGTACAGCGAAGCCGGGAAGTCGGATGCCGTACCGGTATTCCTGCGCACGCACCCCGCAACCGGAGACCGCCTGCAGCGCATGACGTTGCTCGCCGCCGAGCGGCGCTGGCCGGCGGAAGGTGTGCTGACGCCACTGCCGCCGGCATTGCAGGCGATCCGGGCCGCGCGTGCATCGAAGGCCGCCGCGGGCGACTGAACGGCCCCGGCGCGAGCGTCGGTTGCCAGCCCTTCGCCGACAGCCCCTCGCCGTAGCGCCTCGCCGACAGTGGCGCAACACAGTGGCGCGGCAACACTGGCGCTCGGGCGTCGATCCGGACGATACTTGCGACGCGGTCGTGTCGAGCTGTTGGCCTGCCTGTTGCTTTGCTTCGCTGCACCACTTTCGCGAGGAACTTCCCATGGCGTGTTCTGCCCGATTCCCCGAGCCGCTCTCGGCGGCCTTTCTGTGCCTTGCCGCGGCAACCCTGGCTGTTGCTGCCATCGCCCCCGTGGCCGCGCAGCCCTGGCCAGTCAAGCCGGTACGCCTGATCGTGCCCATCGCCGGGGGCGGGTCTACCGACGCGATCTCGCGTCTGGTGGGCAGCAAGCTCGGCGAGAGCTGGGGTCATCCCGTGATCGTCGAGAACCGTCCTGGCGGGTCGACCATGATCGGTGCCGAGGTGGTCGCGCGAGCCGCGCCCGACGGCTACACGATCCTGATGGCAACCTCGGCGTTCCCGGTGAACTTCAGTCTGTTCCGCAAGGTGCCCTACAAGCTGTCCGACTTTGCACCGGTATCGAACGTGGCGGA
Organism: Burkholderiales bacterium; assembly: GCA_044351195.1. Classification (GTDB taxonomy): domain Bacteria; phylum Pseudomonadota; class Gammaproteobacteria; order Burkholderiales; family CAIKXV01; genus CAIKXV01. The sequence continues at coordinate 4,595 of JBILGF010000133.1, read as the reverse complement.
GTCGCCCAACGTGCTCGCGGTGCATCCGAGCGTGCCGGCGAAGAGCGTGAAGGAACTGATCGCGCTGCTGCGCTCCCGGCCGGGACAGATCAATTACGGCTCCGGCGGCATCGGAGGTTCAACCCACCTGGCGGGGGAACTGTTCAAGCTGCTGGCCAAGGTCGACATCACCCACATCCCTTACAAGGGGGGCGGCCCGGCGGTGACCGATCTGCTCGGCGGCCAGATCTCGATGATCTTTGGCAACCTCCCGGCGGTGCTGCCGCACGTCAATTCCGGGCGCGTCAACGTGCTGGCGATCGCCTCGGCCCGGCGCTCGCCGACGATGCCTGGCCTGCCGACGATGGACGAAGCCGGCGTGCCCGGGTTCGAGGCCTCGACCTGGGCCGGGCTGCTGATGCCCGCCGGCACGCCGCAGCCGATCTTGGACAAGTTCCATGCCGACCTGCTGAAGGTCTATGCGATGCCCGACATGAAGGAACGCATGGCCAACGGCGGCTTCCAGGCGGTGGGCAATTCGCCGAAGGAATTCGCGGCCTACCTCGACATGGAAGTCGCGCGCTGGGAGAAGGTGATCCGTGCCGCCGGTATCCGGGCAGAGTAGGCCACCGGCGCAGGGGTGAATGGGTGCATTTCGCGGAGGATGAGATGGCGGCAAGCGACAATTCGGAAATCCGGCGCAAGCTGCTCGCGTCGATCGACAGCGACCGCGACGACCTGGTCGGGCTGTGCCTGGCGCTGGGCAACATGGCCACGCCCCATGCACAGGAGCGGCCGGGTGCCGAGTATGTGCGCGAGTGGCTGTGCGCCCATGGCATCGACGCATGGCTGCAGCCGATCACCGAGCGCAGCGCGAACGTGGTCGGGCACCTTCCAGGTGCCGGCAACGGCACCAGCCTGATCGTCGATGCCCACCTCGATACGGGGCCGGCGCTGTCGGCCGATGCCACCGAGGCCGACCGCCGGATCGAAGGCGCATGGATCGAGGGCGACCTGATCGTCGGCAAGGGGGTGATCAACGACAAGGGCCAGCTGTGCGCGTTCATGATCGCGCTGCGCGCGATCCGGCGCATGGGCATCCGGCTCGACGGCGACTGCTACCTGGCTGGCGTGGCGTTCGAGACCGGTCGTCCCTCGGTCGGCGACCTGCAGGGCATCGACTGTCCGGGCGAGGGCTTCGGATCACGCTGGCTGGTCGATCGCGGCATCACGGCCGATTTCGCGCTGGTCGGCGAGACCTCCGGCTTCGGCATCATCAAGGCCGAGTGCGGCGAGGCCTCCATCAAGGTGCATGTGCCGGGCAAGCGGGTGTACACGCCACGCCATGAACGCACGGCCACGCTCGGTCCTGCGTCCAACGCCTTCGTGAAGGCGGCGCACCTGGTGATCGCGATCGAGCAATGGGCGATCGCCTATACCGAACGCGAGAGCCAGCCGTTCCCGGGCGGCCGGTTCGTGCCGCGCGCGCAGGTGGTCAAGGTCAGCGGGTCCGAGGCCCTGGGCTGGTGCGACATCCATGTCGATGTACGCATCGTGCCGGGGAAGAATCCGGAACATGTGCGGCGCGAGATCGCGCAGGTCGCGGCGAGGCTGGGCGTCGAGGTGAAGGCCTCGGTCTACCAGTATTCGCGCGGCCATGTGGCGAAGCATGCCGAACCGCTGGTGGCGGCGATCGAGGCCGCCCACCGCGACCTGTTCGGCACGCCGACGCCGAACCCGCCCGCCGCGGAGACCAGCATGTGGCGCGACGTCAACGTGTTCAACGAGGTCGGCATCCCGTCGGTGTGCTACGGACCGCCCCGGCAGAGCGAGCCGTTCAGCGGTGCGCGCGACCGTGCGATGAAGATCGACGACCTGCTGTCTGCGACCAAGGTCTATGCCGCAACGATCCTGACCCTGTGCGGGGTGGCTTCGGTCGACTGAATCGCGGGCCCGGCCGTCAGCCGCGACGGCGCACCGGGCGCGTGCCCACCTTGATCGTCACCTTCGTTTCCCTGCGCTCGCGCACCACCGTGATGGCGGCGTTGCTGCCGGGTTTCAGGGCCGCCACGGAATTGAGCAGTGCGCTTGCGTCGCCGACCGGCTTGCCCTCGATCGCGATGACCACGTCCCCGGGGCGGATGCCGCCGCTCTCGGCCGGCCCGCCGCGCACGACGCCGGCTACCAGTGCGCCACCCCCGACGCCGATGCCGAAGGATTCCGCCAGCGTGCGGGTGAGGTCCTGGGTCTCGACACCCAGCCAGCCGCGCACCACTTCGCCGGAGGCGATGAGCTGGTCCATCACCTGGCGCACCGTCTCGGCGGGGATCGCGAAACCGATCCCCTGCGAGCCACCGCTGCGCGAGAAGATCAGCGTGTTGATACCGAGCAGGTTGCCCTGGGCGTCGATCAGCGCGCCGCCCGAATTGCCCGGATTGATGGCCGCGTCGGTCTGCACGAAGTTCTCGAACGCGCTCACGCCGAGCTGGTTGCGCCCCAGCGCACTGACGATGCCCATGGTCACGGTCTGACCGACGCCGAACGGATTGCCGATGGCGAGCACGACATCGCCGACGCGAACCTTCGAGGTGTCGCCGATGCGGATCGCCGGCAGGTCGCCGAGGTCGGCCTTGATCACTGCCAGGTCGGTATCGGGATCGGAACCGACCACGATGGCCGGGGCGCGGCGTCCGTCCGACAGCGCCACCTCGATCTGCGCAGCGGACTCGACGACATGGGCATTGGTGACGATGTAGCCGCTGGCGCCGACGATCACGCCGGAGCCGAGGCTCGCCGGGCGCTGCCTGCCACTGCCGTCGCCCCGGCCACCCGGTGCACGGTCGCCGAAGAAGAACTGGAAGAACGGGTCTTCGGACATCGAATTGCGTTCGCGTGGCGAGACGCGGGCGGTGGTGAAGATGTTCACCACCGACGGCATCGCGCGCCCTGCTGCCTCGGAATACGAGCCGGTCGCCGGCAGTGCGGGCGGGACGGCAGCCGTCGGCTCGGACGCGGGCGAAGCCGAAGCACTTCCGGGGGCCGGCTGAGCGGGCGTGCCCGACAGCGCACGCCAGGGCTGGAGGGGGGCGGGCAGCAGATCCGGGCGAAGCAGCGCCGCCACGAACCACACTCCGAGGGTGACCGTCACCACCTGCGCAAACAGCAGCCACATCCGTCGCATCCGTGATTCTCCATGTCGATCCGCCATGCAGAGGCTACCATCGCACCATGCAACGCGTGATCCCGGTACGCCCGTCCGCGTTTCCCTGTCCGTGCAGCACACCAGGGCGGGTCCCTGCCTTGCGTGTGCGCGTCCTGGAGTTCCCCGCATGGATCGTCAGGCCCTGTCCGCCTACCTCGATCAACTGCTGCCCGCCGCAGCGGTGGATGACTATTGTCCGAACGGGCTGCAGCTCGAGGGCCGGGCCGACATCCGGCGGCTGGTATCGGGCGTCACTGCGTCGCAGGCGCTGATCGACGCGGCGGTCGATGCCGGCGCCGATGCGCTGCTGGTGCACCACGGGCTGTTCTGGAAGGGCGACAGCGGCCGGCTGACCGGATATCGGCGTGCGCGCGTCGCGCGGCTGATCACGGCGGACATCAACCTGTTCGCGTTTCACCTGCCGCTCGACGTGCATCCCGAGCTCGGCAACAACACCCAGCTCGGCCTGCGGCTGGGCATCGTGCGCAGCGGATCGCTCGATCGTGCCGGATTGCTCGCGATCGGAGACGTGCTGCAGCCGCCGGAGGGCACGATGACGCTCGCGGCTTTCGCCGGACAGGTCGCCGGGGCACTCGGCCGCCAGCCGCTGGTGGTCGGAGACCCCGGCCAGCCTCTGCGCCGGGCCGCCTGGTGCACCGGTGGCGGGCAGCGCCATATCGAGGATGCCTGGCCACATGCCGATGTCTTCATCACGGGTGAAGTCTCCGAGCAGACGGTGCATGTGGCGCGCGAATGCGGTATCGGACTGGTCTGCGCAGGGCACCATGCGACCGAACGCTACGGCGTGCAGGCCGTGGGCATGCACCTCGCCCGGGAACTCGGCCTGGAGCATCGTTTCATCGACATCGACAATCCCGCCTGATTCATCGGGCAACCCCGCTTCGTTCAGAATCCGGGGGTCGAAAAGCGCGGGGGACGCGCTCCGACCACCCGGTGGACGCATCCGAGGCTTCTGGTCTTGCATGCGATTCGGTACAATCCCGTGGTTATGGTTCCGGCAAAGGCTAGAATGGCATGAGCAATTCACCCTCGATGAGCGCGCCCGTCGTCGGCAGTGCAGGCGGCGGATCTTTCACGCCACCGGCGCCTGGCGCTGAAATGCCCCAGCGCCGCCGGCTGCTGCTTGCTGCAACGTCCGCGATCGGCGCAGCCGGCGCGGCGGCGGTGGCAGTGCCGTTCGTGGCCAGCTGGTTTCCCAGCGAACGGGCCAAGGCGGCCGGTGCGCCGGTCGACGTCGATATCGCGGCCATCGAACCGGGCATGCTGCTGCGGGCCGAGTGGCGCGGACAGCCGGTGTGGGTCGTGCGCCGCACGCCCGAGATGCTGGCCACCCTCGACGCCATCAAGCCCAGGCTGGCCGACCCCGACTCGAAAGCGGCGCAGCAGCCCGATT
>JBILGF010000132.1:0-7556 GCA_044351195.1 Burkholderiales bacterium | reverse complement strand
ATCAAGGCGCTGGCGCGCGACCTGCGCAGCCGGCTCGGCGGCCTCGACGTACTGGTGAACAACGCGGGTGTGCTGCTCGATCCGCGCGGTGGCCGATTCCTCGATTCCCGTCAGGCCACCTACGAGCGCACGCTGGCCACCAACGTGCTCGGGCCCCTGATGCTGTCGCAGGCGATGCTGCCGCTGATGATCGAGCGCGGATACGGGCGCATCGTCAACCTGTCGAGCGGGCTTGGTCAACTCGACGAGATGGGCAGCGGAACGCCTGCCTACCGGATATCGAAGACCGCGCTCAATGCGCTCACGCGTATCGTTGCCTCCGACACCCGAGGCACCGGAGTCCTGGTGAATTCCGTGTGTCCGGGCTGGGTACGCACCGAAATGGGCGGGGCCGAGGCACCCCGTACGGTTGCACAGGGCGCCGATACGGTCGTGTGGCTCGCCACGCTGCCAGGCGAGGGGCCCAGCGGCGGTTTCTTCCGAGACCGCAAGCCGATTCTCTGGTAGACCGGCGGCGCCTGTACTGCCATGGATACGACCCTTGTCCTGCTGGCCGGCGCGGCACTCTGGACAGGCTTCATCGCCTGGGCGGCGTATCGCTGGAAGGCCAGGCAGGCGGCGCGCGAGCGCGAGCGCTCGATGCGCTATGAGCACCTGATCGCGCCTGCGCTCGTCGGCGATGCAGCGGGCCTGGCCAGCGGCTCGGACATGCCCGCAGGCGCAACGGGTGCGGCAGGAGGCACGCTTCCGGGCGGTGCCTCCGCGGTCGATCCGGCCCGACTGGCCGAGGCACTGAACCCGGCCTCTCGCGGCGCAGCGCGTGGTACCGCGCCGCTGCCAGGCCTGCCCTCGCTCGCACGGACCTCGTCCGCGCTGATGCCCGAAGCAGCCATCCTGCGCGCGCCGCCGCTGCGGTTACGTGACCGGTTGCTGGACAAGCCGGCCGCGCTCGCGCTCTACGCGATCCGGACGGCGATGCCCGACCACGAGGTGTTCGTCCGGGTCAGCCTGTCCGAACTGGTCGATGTACCCGACACCGTGCATGGTTACGACCGTGCCCAGCGCCTGAAGAAGCTCGCGCCGCTCACCGTCGATTTCGTTCTGGCCAGCAAGTCGATGCAGGTGCTTGCAGTGATCGACCTCGAGTACGACCAGCCGACGGCCGAGCAGCGCGAGCTTCAGCGCATGAAGGCGGAATACCTGCGCGCGCTGCCGCTGCGCCACCTCACGTTCTCGCGTGCTCGCCTGCCGAAGTACCCGGAGATCCGGCGACTCCTGCAGCCTGCCACCTGAGCCGGCCCGGGCCATCGCGCGCTGATCATGTCCCTCGTCCTGCCGATCGATCCCGAATGGCTGGTTCGTCGCCTGGCCGGTGCCGGCGAGCGCGAGGCGCTGGTACCGGGAGACGTGCGCGTGCCGGTGCCGGCGGCCGGGTATGCGTCGCCGCCGGGGCGCCTGTCGCAGCCCTCGGGTACCGAGATCGCGTTCGAGCAGTCACGCGTGCCAGCCGCGGTGCTGGTGCCGCTCATCCCGCGCCCGGAAGGCATCACGGTGCTGCTCACCCAGCGCGCGGGCCATCTGTCCCGTCATGCCGGACAGATCGCCTTTCCCGGCGGTCGCAGCGACCCGGGCGATGGCTCGGCGGTGGACACTGCGTTGCGCGAGGCGCGGGAGGAGGTCGGTCTGGACCCGGGCAGGGTTCAGGTCCTTGGCCTGCTGCCGCAGTACCGGACACGCACCGGCTTCCTGATCACGCCGGTAGTCGGCTGGATCGAACCACCATTCAGCATGCAGCCCGACCCGGGCGAGGTGGCCGACGTGTTCGAGATGCCGCTCGCGTTCGCCCTTGATGTTGCGAACCACGAGCGTCACCATCGCGATGCCGACGACGGTCGGCGCTATTTCTATGTCCTGCCGTTCCAGGACCGCTACATATGGGGCGCGACGGCCGCGATGCTGGTCAACTTCCACCATGTACTCGTGACCGGCTGAAGCCCAGGGAAAGCGAGTCGATGGTCGAACTGCTGTTCCTGATCGCCTGTGCGGCACTGGCCGCGTTCTGGTTCTATTCGATGCGCGCGCGCGAGGCTGCGCTCGACCGCGCACGGCGCGCGACCGAGGCTGCAGACTGCCAGTTGCTCGATGCCACCGTTTCGCTCGAGTCGCTGCGCGCGGTGCGCGAGGAGGGCGGCATGCTGCGGCTGCGCCGGGTCTACCGGTTCGAGTTCAGCGACGATGGCCAGCGCCGATTGCTCGGCCGGGTCACCCTGCAGGGCAGTCAACCGTTACGGGTCGAGATGGAACCGCATCGGGAACTGCCGCCTGTCTGGACGGTGATCCGCGGTGGCCGTGATCGGGACGACGACGCGCACTGACTCCGGTTCATCTCACGCAAGATCGCGCGGTGCGCCCGGCCGCGGCGGCCGGACCGGTCAGCTGGACTGGTCAGCCGGACCGGTCAGCTGGACTGGTCAGCCGGACCGGTCAGCCGAACAGCTTGCCGCCGAGCAGCGACTCGAGGTTCCGGGGGGCCAGCGACTGCAGGTCGCCGACCTTGCCCTCGGGCGTGAGCCTGTCGACCAGCTCCGGCAGCATCGTGGCAACCGACTGCGAGGCCTGCCCGGACGATGTGCCCAGCTGGGCGGCGAGAGTGGCCATCCAGTCGTCGCCCAGGGCCTGCTGCAACTGGCGGCCTTCGACCGGCAGGTTGGCGCCGGTGCCCACCCATGACGCCGCCTGGGCGCCGAGTCCGGACTGCTGCAGCTTGTCGAGCAGTCCCTGCAGCCCGCCAGGCTGCTGCAGCAGCCCGAGCGCCATCTGCAGGAGCGGATTCTGCTGGCCGGCGCCAAGTTGCTGCAGAAGCTGGCCGCCGATACCGCCGGCGAGTTGGTCGAGCAATCCCATGGTGTCCTCCGCGATTGGCAAAGGTGCGCAGGCTCTCACGAAAACCGGCGTGCTTCAACCGCTGACCGGCGCAGGGTGCGCGACCGGATGCATGGCGCTGCATTGGTCCCGGTCCGGGAACTGTGGTTGAATGACCGTTCACGTCACTCCCGACCCGCTCCCGCTGTCATGGCCGATCGCCGCCTCCAGGTGTTCCATGCGGTTGCCCGCCTGATGTCCTTCACGCGCGCGGCCGAAGCGCTGTGCATGACCCAGCCGGCGGTCACCTTCCAGGTGAGGCAGCTCGAGGAACAGTACAACACGCGGCTGTTCGAGCGCAGCCACGGCCGCATCGCGCTGACGCCGACCGGGCAGGTGGTGTTCGAGTATGCCGACCGCATCCTCTGCCTGAACGAGGAACTCGATACCCGCATCGGCGAGATGACCGGCGGTGTCAGTGGCCCGTTGCTGCTCGGGGCCAGCCTGACCATTGCCGAGTTCATCCTGCCGCGCATCCTCGGGGAATTCAAGGCGCGCTATCCCGACGTGCGCACACGCATGACCGTAGCCAACTCGGAGTCGATCGAGAACCGTGTCGCCGAGCACGCGCTCGACGTCGGCCTGATCGAGTCGCCGTCGACCCTGCCCGGCCTGAGCGCCGAGGTCTGCGGCGAGGATGAACTCGTGGTGATCTGCGCGGCGTCCCATCCGTTCGCGCGGCGTGGCGCGGTGACGCCACAGGAAGTCTCCGCCCAGCCTTTCATCAGCCGCGAGAGCGGGTCCGGCACGCGCGAGTTCACCGACCAGTATTTCCGGCGCGCCGGCGTGGCGCCCGACGACCTCAGCGTGGTGATGGAACTGGGCAGCCCGGAGGCGATCAAGGGCCTGGTCGAGACCGGTCTGGGCGTGTCGATCCTGTCGCGCGCGTCGATCACCAAGGAACTGCGCCTGGGCTCGCTGGTCGCGCGGCCGCTCGAGCCGCCACTGATCCGCATCCTGTCGCTGGTGCGCCCGAAAGACCGCTTCCAGTCCCGGCTGGTGACCACCTTCATCGAGTTCGCGCTGGCCCGGATGAAGCGGTCGCTGCCCGGCCCCGGCGCTGGGCTGTCGGCGGCCTGCGCGGGGCGTGCCTGATGCCGCGCCCGCTGCGCGCAGTGATCGATACGGACGCGCTTGCGTCCAACTATGCATTGGCCCGGCGGCGTGCGCCGCGCGCGCGCGCGTTCGCGACGATCAAGGCCAACGGTTACGGGCACGGCATGCAGCGGGTCGAGCAAGCGCTCGCCGATGCCGACGGCTTCGCGGTGTGCGAAATCGAACAGGCGGTTGCACTTCGCACGCACGACGGCACCGGCCGTCGCGATCGTCCGGTGCTGCTGCTTGAAGGCTTCTTCTCTCCCCGCGACCTGCAGACCTGCGCGCTCGAGGGCATCTCGACAGTCGTCCATGACGGCGCCCAGGTCGAGATGCTGGAACGCACCCCGATCGATTCGCCGCTTCACGTGTTCGTGAAGATGAACAGCGGCATGAACCGGCTGGGCTTTGCGCCGTCGCGATTCGCCGCCGCGGTGGACGCCCTGCGCGCGTTGCCGTCCGTGGCTGCGATCACCCTGATGACCCATTTTGCCTGTGCCGACGAGGCCGAAGGCATCGCGGCGCAGCTCGCGGTGTTCGATGCGCACGCCGCCGCTTTCCCGGAGTTGCCGCGCTCGCTCGCCAACTCGGCCGCGCTGTTGCGCTACCCGGAGAGCCATGCCGACTGGGTCCGTCCCGGGATCATGCTCTACGGCATCTCGCCATTTGCCGACTGCGATGCAGCCTCGCTCGGGCTGCGCCCGGTGATGTGCCTGCAGTCGGAAGTGATCGCGGTGCAGCCACTCGTGGCGGGCGATCGCGTGGGCTACGCCGGCACCTTCCGTGCGGAAGGACCGATGCGGGTGGGCATCGTCGCCTGCGGCTATGCCGATGGCTATCCGCGCCATGCGCCCACCGGCACGCCGGTGCTGGTAGACGGGCGCCGCAGCCGCATCCTCGGCCGCGTCTCGATGGACATGCTGGCGGTCGATCTGACCTGCCTGCCGGCATCGGGCATCGGCGCGCCGGTGGTGCTCTGGGGCGGCGCGCTGCCGGCAGAGGAGGTCGCGGCGGCCGCCGGTACCATCGCCTACGAGCTGCTGTGTGCCCTTGCGCCGCGGGTGCCGGTGCACGAACTGGCCAGGCAACCTGCGGCGCCAGCCGCGGAAGCAGGCTGAGGCCCGGCGTTGGCACGCGACCGTACCGTACACGTCTGCAGCGCCTGCGGGGCACAGTCCACCAAGTGGCAGGGCCAGTGCCCGGGCTGCAATGAATGGAACACGCTGATCGAGACGGTGATCAGCAGCCATCCGGCCACCGCTGGCGCGCGGGCCGCACCCGGCGCAGCGGGCAGTTCGCGCACCGTCCTGTCGCTGTCGACCGTGAAGCCCCATGCCGAACCGCGCTTCGAGACCGGCAGTACCGAGCTCGACCGCGTGCTCGGTGGCGGGTTGACCCGGGCCAGCGTGGTACTGATCGGCGGCGATCCCGGGATCGGCAAGTCGACGCTGCTGCTGCAGGCGATGGCTACCATGTCGGCCGACCGCCGTTCGCTCTACGTCACCGGCGAGGAATCCATGGAGCAGGTGGCGCTGCGTGCGCGCCGGCTGGGCGTCGATGCGTCCGACCTCGGCCTGCTCGCGGAGACGCAGCTGGAGAGCATCCTCGCCACGCTGGCGGCCGAGCGCCCGGATGTCGCGGTGATCGATTCCATCCAGACCGTCTATTCGGGCCAGTTGCTGTCGGCGCCGGGATCGGTGTCGCAGGTGCGTGAATGCGCGGCGCAGTTCACCCGCTTTGCGAAGGCTTCAGGGTGTGCGCTGGTGATGGTCGGCCATGTCACCAAGGAAGGCGCACTGGCCGGGCCGCGGGTGCTCGAGCACATGGTCGACACCGTGCTCTACTTCGAAGGCGAGACCCACTCCAGCTTCCGGCTGATCCGCGCGTTCAAGAACCGGTTCGGCGCGGTGAACGAGCTGGGCGTGTTCGCGATGACCGAAAGGGGCCTGAAGGGTGTGGCGAACCCGTCGGCGATGTTCCTGTCCCAGCATGACGCCGAGGTGCCCGGGGCCTGCGTGACGGTGACGCTCGAGGGCACGCGACCCCTGGCAGTGGAACTGCAGGCGCTGGTCGACGATGCCCACGGGTCGAACCCGCGCCGGCTCACCGTGGGTCTCGAGAACAACCGGCTGGCGATGCTGCTGGCCGTCCTGCACCGTCACGCCGGCATCGCCTGCAACGACCAGGACGTGTTCGTCAACGCGGTCGGCGGCGTGCGCATCGGCGAACCCTCGGCCGACCTGCCGGTGCTGCTGGCGATCGTGTCTTCCCTGCGCGCGCGCGCGGTACCGTCCAAGCTCATCGCCTTCGGCGAGGTCGGGCTGGCCGGCGAGATCCGGCCGGTGGTGCGTGGCCAGGACCGGATCAAGGAAGCGGCCAAGCTCGGTTTCACCCGCGCGGTGGTGCCCGCGGCGAACCGGCCCAAGCAGCCGATCGAGGGCATCGAGATCGTCGGCGTCACCCGGATCGAGGAGGCACTGGCTGCACTGCGCAGCTGAAGGTGGATCCCCGGGTCAGCCGCGCCCGCACGGCCGGCCCGGGCGCGACCGGCTATAATCGCGCTCTGCCTTTGGCTATCGAGGGATGATCCCGGATGAAGGTGCTTGTCGCAGTCAAGCGAGTGGTCGATTACAACGTCAAGGTGCGCGTCAAGGCCGACGCCTCGGGCGTGGACATCGCCAACGTCAAGATGTCCATGAATCCGTTCGACGAGATCGGGGTGGAAGAGGCCATCCGCCTGAAAGAGGCCGGCATCTGTACCGAGATCATCGTCGTCTCGCTCGGGGTGCCACAGTGCCAGGAGACCCTGCGCACGGCGCTCGCGATGGGCGCCGACCGCGCGATCCTGGTCGAGACCGATGTCGAACTGCAACCGCTCGCCGTCGCCAAGCTGCTCAAGGCGCTGGTCGATCGCGAGCAGCCGAAGCTGGCCATCCTGGGCAAGCAGGCCATCGACGACGATGCCAACCAGACCGGGCAGATGCTCGCCGCGCTGCTCGACTGGCCGCAGGCAGCCTTTGCATCCAGGCTGACCGTGGATGGCGATCGCGCCGAGGTCGTGCGCGAGATCGATGGTGGCCTCGAGACGCTTTCCATCGGACTGCCCGCGGTGATGACCACCGACCTGCGCCTCAACGAACCGCGTTACGTCACGCTGCCGAACATCATGAAGGCGAAAAAGAAGCCGCTCGAGGTGATCAGGCCCGATGCACTCGGGGTCGACCCAGCGCCGCGGCTTGCCACGCTGAAAGTGGAAGAGCCGCCGAAGCGGCAGGCCGGCGCGAAAGTGGCCGACGTGCAGGAACTGCTCGCCCGGCTCAAGGGCGAAGCGAAGATCATCTGAGCGGGAGCAAGAAATGGGTATCCTGGTCGTTGCAGAACACGATGAAGGCGCGCTGAAACCGAGCACGCTCAACGCGATCACCGCGGCGACGCAGATCGGCCCGGATGTGACGGTGCTGGTGGCCTCCGACAGCGCGGCCGCGGTGGCAGCAGAGGTGGCGCAGGTCGCCGGTGTATCGAAGGTGCTCGCGGTCGAT
>JBILGF010000005.1:0-21832 GCA_044351195.1 Burkholderiales bacterium | reverse complement strand
CGATGGCGCAGTTGCGCACCCGCTCCATGAAGTGGGCCAGTGGCGGGGTCTCCAGGCCGCGCGTCTTGGCTGCATCGTCCCAGCGCCGCAGCCGGACCGCATCCTGCGCGTGTTCGAGGCGCTCGAAGCGGGCGACTTCTTCTGCATCCATCGGGCCGCCCTGCAGCGCCAGCGTCCGGGTGGAGACCGGTGACAGGGCCTCGAGGTACCCGGGTTCACGTGCGCACAGATAGCGCTTGGCCATCACATGCAGGGCGACGGGAACGGCGACACGGGGTCCGAACCACTGCTCGAGCGCGTCGGCGCCGAGGCGCTCGTGCTGGTCGTCCTCGCCGGCCGTCAGCGCACGGGCCGCATCACGATGCAGCATGTGACCGACATCGTGCAGCAGTGCCGCGACGACCAGTGCGTCGTCGGCGCCGCCCGCCTCGGCGAGCGCCGCGCACTGCAGCGCATGCTGGACCTGGTTGACACTTTCGCCATAAGCCAGCAGGCCATGCGCGTCGAACATCCGGATCACCGCATCCGGCCCCGGCGACCGGGACAGCACTGCGTCCATATACCCCCCTCTGCGAGGACGCGAAGTCTAGTCGGCGACGTTCGCCGGTACGTGACCGGACGGTGAATGTTTTGTGACGGGTGCGGTGGCGGGCTTGACCCCCGTCGCCGCATCGACGAGGCTGCGCCACTTCTCGATGAACCACAGTCTCGCCATGCCGCAGCCGCGCAGCACCTCCCTGGTCGTCATGCTCGGCACGGCGCAGACGCTTGGCTGGGCGTCCTCCTACTACCTGCCCGCCGTGCTGGCCACGTCCATGGCGCGCGACCTGGGTACGACGCCGGTTATGGTGTTCGCGGCGTTCTCGCTGGCCCTGCTGGTGTCCGCGGCGGTGGGACCGCTGGCGGGACGGCTGATCGATACCCACGGCGGACGGCCCGTGCTGATGGCATCCAGTGCGGTGTTCGCGCTCGGCCTGTCGATGGTTGGCCTGGCCCAGGGGCCGGTGAGTCTGTTCGCTGGCTGGACAGTGATCGGTCTGGCGATGGGCAGTGGCCTGTACGAAGCTGCATTCTCGACGCTGGTGCGCCTGCGCGGCATCCACGCCCGCGGGGCGATCACCGGGATCACCCTGATCGCCGGCTTTGCAAGTACCGTCGGCTGGCCACTGTCAGCCCTGCTCGAGGCGCACATCGGCTGGCGAGGTGCCTGCCTTGCCTGGGCCGGGCTGCACCTGCTGGTCGGGCTCCCGCTCAACGCTGCGATCCCCGCCATCGGTTCGCGCGCCACTGGCGGGACCCTCGCCGGTGGCGCGGGTTCGGGTCCAGGTGCGGGTCCGGGTTCGGGTCCAGACCCGGGACGCGCGGCAGACGAACCGGCCGCGCACGCGCCTGCCACCGTGCAGCTCACGTCCTTCCTTGAAGGTCGGGACGCCCGACTGGCCGGCATCCTGCTTGCGTTCGTGTTCGCGGTGACCTGGTTCATCAGCACGGCGATGGCCGCCCACCTGCCGCTTCTCCTGCAGGGCGCCGGCGTATCCGTGGTCCTCGCCGTCGGCCTCGGTGCGCTGGTCGGCCCGGCGCAGGTGGCGGCGCGCCTTCTCGAGTTCAGCCTGCTGCGACGCACCCACCCGCTGCTCTCGGCGCGGCTTGCGGCGGTTGCGCATCCGGTGGGCGCGGCGCTGCTGCTGGCCGGGGGGCCTGCACTCGCCCCGGCCTTCGTGCTGATGCACGGGGGAGGAAACGGCATTCTCACCATCGCCAAGGGTACGCTGCCGCTCGTGCTGTTCGGTCCGCATGGCTACGGGCTGCGGCAGGGATGGCTGACCATGCCGGCGCGCATTGCCCAGGCCATCGCGCCGCTCGCTTTCGGCCTCGCGCTGGAGCGCTGGGGCTCGGGGGCATTGTGGTTGTCCAGCGTGCTGGGGATGCTCGCCTTCATCGCACTGATGATGGTGCCCCGAGTCATGCCGGCGCGTTCGTCCCGCCAGGGCGCGCAGCCGTGAAGCGTTCCATGACATCGCCACGCACTGCAACGTAACTGTCGCGGTCGTGTAACGACAGGGCACTAGCCTCCGACCTTCGCCATGGAGGTCAACGTGCTCGAGATCAAGGCAGTAAGAAAGACGTTCGGAAAGGTCGACGCGCTCAGGTCGATCACGCTCGAGATCCCCACCGGGCAGATGGTCGGGGTGATCGGGCGATCGGGTGCAGGCAAGTCGACCCTCCTGCGCATGATCAACCGGCTGGCCGAGCCCACGTCCGGGCAGATCTCCTGGAATGGTGAGGCGGTGTCGCAACTGCGCGGCCGCGAGTTGCTGCGCTGGCGAGCACGCTGCGCGATGATCTTCCAGCAGTTCAACCTGGTGCCTCGGCTGGACGTGATCACGAATGTCCTGCTCGGACGGGTGTCCCGCCACGGCACGCTGCCCTCCCTGATCAAGCGCTTCACCGAGGCCGAACGGGCGATGGCGGTGCTGGCGCTCGAGCGGCTCGATTGCGCCCAGCTCGCCATGCAGCGGGCCGAGACACTCTCCGGTGGCCAGCAGCAGCGGGTGGCGATTGCCCGCGCACTGATGCAGGAGCCCGATGTCGTGCTCGCCGACGAACCGATCGCATCGCTGGATCCGCGCAGTGCCATCCAGGTGATGCAGGCCCTGCGCGCGATCAACCGCGAGGACGGGATCACCGTGATCTGCAACCTGCACACCCTCGATACGGCGCGTCAGTACTGCGACCGCATCGTGGGCATCGCCGCCGGCGAGGTCCTGTTCGACGGCGTGCCGTCCGAACTTTCGGCCGAGACCGTGCGCCGCATCTACGGCGTGGAAGGCAGCGGTGCCGACTTCGACGAGTCGGCCACCTCCACGTCTGCAGGGCTGGAGCCGGCCGCAGCCATCCAGGCTGCGGCCTGAAGCGCGGCCCGGATCGTTCCGCCCTGCGTCTGTTTCGATAACAACCCTGGAGTCCGTCACATGAATGTCTCGAATCGAATCCTGCGCGCAGGCCTGTTCAGCCTCGGCCTGATCGCAGCCGGCAGCCTGCATGCACAACAGGACTGGAAGAAGAAGTTCCCGGTGATCGGCTTCAGCTCGGTCAGCGCCGAGAATCAGGCACAGACCTCTGCACGCTACAAGCAGCTCGCCGATGTCTTCCGCGAGAAGGTGGGCGTCGAGATGCGCATCTTCACGGCCACCGACTACGCGGGTACCGTCCAGGCGCTCACCTCCGGACAGATCCACATGGCGCAGATGGGTGCCAGCGCCTACTCGGCCGCCTGGATCGATTCCAGCGGCAACGTCGAACCCCTGGTGACCAACCAGGAGACCGACGGCTCGCTCGGCTATCACTCGATCCTCATCGTCAAAGGCGACAGCCCGTTCAAGACCCTGGAAGACCTGAAGGGCCGCTCGATGGCCTGGGCCGATCCGAATTCGACGTCTGGCTACCTGATCCCGCTCGTGTCGTTGCGCGCTGCGGGCATCGAGCCCGACAAGTTCTTCGGCAAGACGCTGTTCTCGGGTGGCCACGAGCAGAGCGTCCTGGGCGTGATCAACGGTCAGTTCGATTCCGGCTTCACCTGGTCTTCCAAGGGCCACAACGCCGGCCAGATCCGCGCCATGGTCGATCGCAAGGTCCTGAAGATGGACCAGTTCCGGGTGGTATGGGAGTCGCCCCTGATCCCCAACCCGCTGGTCGTGGTTCGCAAGGACATCCCGGCCGACATGCGGCGTGACCTGCTGGAATTCTGGACCAGCCTGGCCAAGACCCATCCTCACATCGCCGAACTGGCCGCGCGCGGCAAGACCGCCGGATTCGTCCCGGCCACGCACGAGATGTACAAGCCAGTGCTCGACGCTGCCCTGGAAGTCCGCAAGTCACGGAAGCGCTGACCGATGATCGCCCGACTGATACTGACCTGTTCGCTGGCGTGTTCTGCTGCCGGCGCGTTCGCTCAGGACTGGCGGGCGAAATATCCGGTGGTAAGCATGAGTGCGGTGAGTTCCGAGAGCCAGGGCGCGACCGAGGCCCGATTCAAGGATTTCGCCAAGGTGTTCAAGGATCGTTTCGGTGTCGAGCTGAGGATCTTCACCGCGTCCAGCTACTCGGGAACGATCCAGGCGCTGACCTCCGGGCAGATCCAGTTCGCCAACCTGGGCCCGGCGGCCTACGCTGCGGCGTTCATCGACTCGGACGGTGGCGTAGAGCCGCTCGCGGCGGCCAAGGAGATCGACGGTGACGTCGGCTACCACTCCCACCTGATCGTGCGCGCCGATTCCCCCTACCGGACGATCGAGGACCTGAAGGGCCGCTCGCTCGCCTGGGCAGATCCCAACTCGGCCTCGGGTTACCTGATCCCGCTGGTGTCGCTGCGCGCGGCTGGCATCGATGCGATGAAGCACTTCGGACGCACCGTGTTCTCGGGTGGTCACGAGCAGAGCGCGCTCGGCGTGGTCAACGGGCAGTTCGACAGTGCCTTCGTGTTCGGTGCGCGCGACCCGCTCAGCCGTGGCGTGCTGCACATGATGGGGCAGCGCGGCGTGCTCGACACCTCCCGGGTACGGGTGGTGTGGCGCTCGCCGCTGATTCCCGGCTCGCCGGTCACGGTGCGCAAGGACCTGCCCGCAGACATGAAGCGCGATATCCAGAAGCTGTTCATAGACCTGTATGCGCTGGATCCGCGCATGGCCGAGATCGTCGCGCGCGGCAAGACCCAGGGCTATGTGCCTGTCACCCACGAGATGTACCAGCCGGTGCTCGATGCGGTGCAGGAGCAACGACGCATGCGCAGGAAGGGCTGAGATGGCTGCCACGGCCAGCGGCATCGACGCAGTACGCGAGTTCGAAACGTCATGGCAGGCGCTGCGTGTGCGCAAGCGCTGGATGACGGCAGGCTACGGCCTGGTGTTCCTGGCCGCGCTGCTGGTTTCGGCCTGGGTGGGCGAGTTCGATCCGATCAAGCTGGTGCAGGGCCTGCCGCGCATCCACGAGTACGTGGCCAAGACCCTGCCGGTGCTGACCATCGCCAACTTCTGGGGCGACCTGTCCGAGTGGTTCTACGGCCTGCCGAAGTGGCTCAAGCTGTTGTGGGAGACGATCCTGATCGCCTACATCGCGACGCTGCTGGGCACGCTGGGCGCGCTGGCGATGTGCTTTCACGCGGCGCGCAACCTGGCGCTCGGCAAGACCAGCTACTGGATCACCCGTCGCGTCTTCGAGGTGGCCCGGACGATCCCGGAACTGGTGTTCGCGCTGATCTTCGTGTTCGCCTTCGGCATCGGGCCGCTCGCCGGAATCCTGGCCATTGCGATCCACTCGATGGGCGGCAGCGGGAAGCTGTTTGCCGAGGCGGTCGAGAACATCGACATGAAGCCGGTCGACGGCCTGCGCGCCACCGGCGCGAACTGGGTACAGACCATCCGCTTCGCCGTGCTGCCGCAGGTGCTGCCCAATTTCACGTCCTTCAGCCTGTGGCGCTTCGAGATCAACGTGCGCTCCGCGTCGATCATCGGCTTCGTCGGGGCCGGCGGTATCGGCCAGGAGTTCTACACCGCGATCAGCCGCCTCTACTATGAAGACATCAGCGCGCTGATCATCCTGATGGTGACGACCGTCATCCTGATCGACATGATCTGCGAACGCATCCGGCATCGCCTGATCGGAAAAGAGGGGTTCGCATGATTCTCCGGCCATCTGACATGGATCCGGCCGCCATCGGCCGGGCACGGATGCTCAGTCCCTGGGCGTTCGGCGCGCCGCTCGCGCAGCGACTGCCGTACTGGCTGGTGGGCACCAGCTTCGTGGTGTTCACCGCCTACTGCCTGGTCATCTTCGAGATGTCGCCGCTGCGACTGCTGGCCGGGTTCGGCAAGCTGATCGAGGTGGTAGGCCAGATGTTTCCGCCCAGCGCCGAGGGTGCCGCGCTCGACTATGCCTACGCGATGCTGCAGACCGTTGCGATGGCTTTCCTCGGTACCGTGATTGCGGCCGTGCTCGCGGTGCCGCTCGGCTTTGCCTGCGCGCGCAACATGGTTCCCGGATGGATCGTCCGCTTCGTGTTTCGCCGCTCGAGCGACGTGCTGCGTGGCGTCGACCAACTGGTGTGGGCGCTGATCTTCGTGCGGGCGGTGGGGCTGGGTCCGCTCGCCGGCATCCTTGCGATCATCATCGCCGACACCGGCACGCTGGCGAAACTCTATTCCGAGGCGATCGAGAACGTCGACCGCAAGCCGATCGAGGGCGTGCGTGCCTCGGGTGCGAACCCGGTGCAGACGATGCGCTTCGGCGTGCTGCCGCAGGTGTTGCCGATCATGCTGTCCAACGTCCTCTACATCTTCGAATCGAACACGCGCTCGGCGACCATCCTCGGCATCGTCGGTGCGGGTGGCATCGGCTTCTTCCTGGCCGATCGGATCCGCACGATGCTCTGGGAAGAGGCCTGCTTCATCCTGCTGATGATCCTGGCGACGGTGTACCTGATCGACTGGATATCGCAGCGGCTGCGTGCACGCATCACCGGAGTCGATGGCGAAGGGGTCGGGGCGAGGCACTGAGGGTACCGGCAGGCGGGAGTACGCTCCCGCCTGCCGACCCGCCGCGTCCTACCCCGCATCGTACCCCGCGCCCCCCCGGCTTGCAGGGACGGCCGTGGCGGGCATGACCTCGCCGCACAGAAGCACGAGCAGACGGCCACCAGCCTCGGCCAGCAGCCCGTCGTTCCGGATCTCCAGCGCTTCGATACCTGCCGGCAGTGCAAAGGCGCCGGCACGTTCGAGCCTCGCTTCGACCTGTTCATGCGATTCGCGTGCCCGGTCGAGGAGGCGACGGCGCAGGACATCGGTCGATGCCGTGATCAGCACGACACGTGCGTCCGGAAACCGGCGCAGGGCCTCCGGAAGGTGCGCGCGCGAGCCGCTCACCACCACGGTGCAGCCCGCGTCAAGCCACGCCGTGATCTCCTGGCCGATGCCGTACGACAGGCCGTTGGCAGACCAGCAGAGCGCGAAGGCACCGCGGGCGCGCAGCTGCTCGAAGGCGGGGCTGTCCACGGCCACGTGCCGTTCGCCACCCGCGTCGGCAGGTCGCGTGATGGTCCGCCGGGCGAACCGGACGAGGCCTGCCGACTCCGCGGATTCGATCCGGGCGCGCGCCCAGTCGATGACGCTGTCCTTTCCGGCTCCGGACGGCCCCACGACCAGCACCAGCCGGCCTGTCATTCCCGGGCGCGGCGTCCGAACTGCAGGCGGGGATGTCGGCTCGAGCATGTCAGTGCGAGCCGGCACCGGGTACGGCGGTGAAGTCGAATCGCTCGAGCAACTGCAGGTCGGCACCGGGGGCATGCTCCTCGAACAGACACACGGAATCGACCACCATCGGCGTGGCCGGCAGGCGCTGCCGCGCGG
This sequence comes from Burkholderiales bacterium, assembly GCA_044351195.1. Lineage (GTDB taxonomy): Bacteria > Pseudomonadota > Gammaproteobacteria > Burkholderiales > CAIKXV01 > CAIKXV01. The sequence goes on along the minus strand of JBILGF010000005.1, from coordinate 14,432 downwards.
CTGCGCAGAGAACGGCTTCCAGCGACTGGTACTCCGCCGCCAGTTGGCCGGTGAGCGAGAAATGCAGGCGGAAACGTTCCAGCACGGACGGATATCCCCAGCGCTCGAGCAACTCGCGGCCGCGTGCATCGAGTCGGTGCGCCAGTCGCCGGGCAACCTCGGCTTCGGTCAGCGGCGCGCGCCAGTCGTCGAACAGGCGTACGCAATCCTCGGCGAGTCGATCCGCTCGGGGCGATGGGCCGGCTGGTGCGAGGGCGATGAAGCTCCCGAGCAGGCAGGGCTGGAGCGCGGGGAGGTCGAAGGCGGGCTCCGCCGCGAAGCGCTGCCGCAGGGCGTCGATCAGTGAATGCAGCGTCCTGCCCGGCGCCAGACGGAACGGCGGCTTCAGCGTCGCGTGGAAACCGTAGCGGCGCGGATCGGACGTCAGCGCCGCGAGCACCCCGGGCTCGATGCCAGCGATCGCCAGCGGCTCGCAGGCAGAACCGCCAGCCGCACAGCGTCCGATCCATCGTGCACCGAATACGCCCCAGGCGCTGTCGGCGCGGGGTGCCAGATAGAGCGCGTACCTGCGATGTTCCGTACTCACGCTGCAACAAACCGGACATGTCTGCGTAATGTCGCCCGCCTAACCTCATCGATCTTCAAGGTGCGAATTCCCGCATCGGAAAACGGAAAGATAGCGCCTGCATGTTGCAATCGGTTGACGGAGCGGCGCGCCCGGACGCGCGCGCACACTGGCTGGGCCTGCTCGCCCGAGCCGAATTGTCCTTCCTCGAGGCGACGCTGCCCGAGCTGGCCCCCCCGGTGCACACCTGGCTGCGCCGACCCGAGACCGGCCTGACGATGGTGCGGGCGCGTATCGGCGGCACCGGAGACCGTTTCAACCTCGGCGAAGTCACCGTCACCCGTTGCGCGCTGCGCCTGTCGACCGGCGAAACGGGTGTCGCCTACATACAGGGCCGGTCGCACCGCAAGGTCGAGCTCGCTGCGATCGCCGACGCGCTGCTGCAGTCGCAGGCGCGCCACGCCGCCACCTACGAGGCGCTCATCGTGCCGGTCGAGCGCGAACTGGCCGCACGCGCGGCACGCATGCAGCGTCAGGCGCAGGCGACACGAGTGGAGTTCTTTACCGTGGCGCGCGAGGCAGGGTCATGAACGGGCCGGTAGACCTGTCGCGCCTGGCGCCGGGGTTCGGCAGCCCCGACCTGGACAGCCAGACGGTGTTCCGCGCCTGCCTCGATGCGATGTCGAGTCCCGGCCGGGTGATGCTGCTCGATGGCGCCTTGCTCGAGGCACCGCCGGGCGGTGTCTGCCCGGCTGCGGCTTCGGTGCTGCTCGCGCTGCTCGACCAGGATACGACCCTGTGGCTGGGCGATTCGATGCGCACAGGCGATATCGGGGCCTACCTGCGATTCCACACCGGATGCGCGATCGCGACCTCGGCGGGCGCGGCCGATTTCGTGCTCTGCGACGCGCAGGATGCGGGCGACCTGTCCTGCTTCAGGCAGGGCACGGATGCCTTCCCCGACCGTTCGGCCACGATCGTCATGCAGTGCGAGCGGCTCTCGAATGATCGAGGCTGGCGACTGACCGGGCCCGGAATACGCGAACACGCCATGTTGCACGCCGCTGGCGTAGCCCCGGATTTCCCGCAGCAGTGGGCGCACAACCGCAAGCGGTTTCCGTGCGGGGTTGACCTGTTTCTTGCCAGCGGCCTGTCGATGGCCGCACTGCCGCGCACCACGCGCCTGGAGCCCTGAAATGTATGTCGCGGTCAAGGGTGGCGAACGCGCCATCCTGAATTCATACGCGCTGCTCGACCAGGCGCGGCGGGGCGACACCTCCGTCCCGGAAATCAGCGTCGAGCAGATACGCCAGCAGTTGCGCCTGTCGGTGGACCGGGTGATGTGCGAAGGTTCGGTCTACGACCCGGAACTCGCCGCGCTGGCGATCAAGCAGGCGGCGGGCGACCTGGTCGAGGCGATCTTCCTGCTGCGCGCCTACCGGGCGACACTGCCACGCCTGGGCTATTCGCTGCCGCTGGACACGGCAGACATGCAGTTGTGGCGGCGCGTGTCGGCAACCTTCAAGGATCTCCCGGGCGGGCAGGTACTCGGGCCTACCTACGATTACACGCAGCGGCTGCTCGATTTCTCGCTCGCCGCTTCGGGCGAGCCGGCGCGCGTTCCGGAAGCGCAGACGCCCGCGGAACCTTCGCACGTGCCCCGGGTGGTCGACCTGCTGAACCACGAGGGGTTGATCGAGATGCATGTGCCGCAGCCCGGAGACCCCGATCCGCGCGACCTCACGCGCGAGCCGATCACCTTCCCCGCCGACCGTGCCACGCGCCTGCAGAACCTCGCGCGCGGGGATGAGGGCTTCCTGCTGGCGATGGGTTATTCGACGCAGCGGGGCTACGCGAATTCGCATCCGTTCGCCGGCGAGATCCGCTACGGCACCGCCCAGCTCGTGGTCGAGCCGGAGGAACTCGGATTCGCCATCTCGATCGGGGACATCGAGGTCACGGAGTGCCAGATGGTGAACCAGTTCGGCGGCTCGAAGTCCCAGCCCCCGCAGTTCACGCGCGGCTACGGGCTCGCCTTCGGTGCCAGCGAGCGCAAGACGATGGCGATGTCGCTGGTCGACCGCGCGCTGCGGGCAGAGGAACTGGGCGAGACGGCTGGTGCACCCGCACAGATGCAGGAGTTCGTGCTCTCGCATACCGACAACCTCGAGGCCTCCGGGTTCGTGCAGCACCTGAAGTTGCCCCATTACGTCGACTTCCAGTCGGAACTGGAACTGGTGCGAAGGATGCGTGCGACGGCGGGTGCGGGCCCGGAGGCAGGCGCGCGTGAAAGCGAGGCAGCATGAACGTGTCCGACCTGCCGGCGCCCGTCGAGCGCGACCCGAACTTCAACTTCGCCTACCTCGACGAACGCACCAAGCGCATGATCCGGCGCGCCATCCTGAAGGCGGTCGCGATTCCCGGCTACCAGGTTCCCTTCGGTTCGCGCGAGATGCCGCTGCCCTATGGCTGGGGCACGGGCGGCATACAGGTGACCGCATCGATCATCGGCCCTCGGGACGTGCTGAAGGTCATCGATCAGGGCGCCGACGATACCGTCAATGCCGTCAACATCCGGCGCTTCTTCCAGCGCACCACCGCAGTCGAGGTGACCACCCGCACCACGGCCGCCACGATCATCCAGACCCGCCACCGCATCCCCGAGACCGCGCTCGCCAGCGGCCAGATCCTCGTCTACCAGGTGCCCCAGCCCGAGCCCCTGCAGAAGCTGGAGCCGCGCGAAGTCGAGACCCGGTCGATGCATGGCCTGGCCGAGTACGGCCTGATGCACGTGAAGCTCTACGAGGACATCGCCCGCTTCGGGCATATCGCGACCACCTATGACTACCCCGTCATGGTCGATGGCCGCTACCTGATGGCACCGTCCCCGATCCCCAAGTTCGACAACCCGAAGATGCACATGAATGCCGCGCTCCAACTGTTCGGTGCCGGACGCGAGAAGCGCATCTACGCCGTGCCACCGTGGACGACGGTGGAGAGCCTCGCGTTCGACGACCATCCGTTCGAGGTCCAGCGCTGGTCGCAGCCGTGCGCGCTGTGCGGAGACACCGACAGCTTCCTGGATGAAGTGATCATCGACGACAGCGGCGGCAGGATGTTCGTCTGCTCCGATACCGACCATTGCCTCGCGCGAAGGGCAGCCGATGAGTGAAGACACGCAACCGATCCTTCGCGTCGAAGGGGTAGTCAGGCATTACGGTGCCCGGGCAGCGGTCGACGGGGTTTCGTTCGAACTGTGGTCGGGGGAAGTGCTTGCCGTCGTCGGGGAATCCGGCTCCGGGAAATCGACGCTGCTCAACGCCGTGGCAGCCCGCGCCCGGCCCGATGCGGGGCGGGTCTCGTTCCTCACCCGCCATGAGGGCATGGTCGATGTGTACGCCATGTCGGAGGCGCAGCGCAGGCTGCTGGCGCGCACCGACTGGGGTTTCGTGCACCAGGACGCGGTGCAGGGGCTGCGCATGAACGTGTCGGCCGGTGCCAACGTCGGCGAGCGGCTGATGGCACTGGGCGAGCGACATTACGGGCGCATACGGTCCGAAGCAGCCAGCTGGCTGCAGCGCGTCGAGATGGACGTCTCGCGCATCGACGACACGCCGGCCACGTTCTCCGGCGGCATGCGCCAGCGGCTGCAGATCGCGCGCAACCTGGTGACGCGGCCGAGGCTCGTGTTCATGGACGAGCCCACCTCCGGGCTCGACGTGAGCGTGCAGGCCAAGCTGCTCGACCTGCTCAGGTCGCTGACCCGCAGCCTGTCGCTGGCCGCGATCGTGGTCACCCACGACCTTGCGGTGGCGCGCCTGCTCGCGCACCGGATGATCGTGATGAAGGACGGACGTGTGGTCGAGACCGGCCTCACCGACCAGGTGCTCGACGATCCGCAGCACCCTTACACGCAATTGCTCGTCTCGTCGGTGCTGCAGCCATGAACCACGCCTCTTCCCTGCCGCCTGCGCTGCAGGTGTCCGGTCTGTCCAAGCGGTTCACGCTGCACAACCAGGGCGGCGTGGAGCTGCCCGTGCTCGAAGGCGTTTCCATGGAGGCCTTTCGCGGCGAATGCGTGGCGCTCGACGGCCCGTCGGGTGCCGGCAAGAGCACGCTGCTGAAGCTGATCTACGCCAACTATCGCGCGAGTGCCGGTTCGATCGTGGTGCGGCGCGACCCCGAAGCTGGCGGCTCGGATGTGGACGTCACCCGCGCCGATGCGCGAACCCTGCTCGGGTTGCGTCGGGACACCATCGGCTACGTCAGCCAGTTCCTGCGTACGGTGCCCAGGGTGGGCGCGCTCGACGTGGTTGCCGAGCCGCTGCTGGGCGCGGCCGATGCAGATACCGCGGCGCTGCGCGAGGCGCACCGCCAGGCGCAGGACCTGCTGCTGCGCCTGCGCATTCCGCAACGGCTGTGGCACGTGCCGCCGGCGACCTTCTCCGGCGGCGAGCAGCAGCGGATCAACATCGCCAGAAGCTTCATCCGCGAATGGCCCGTCCTGCTGCTCGACGAGCCGACGGCTTCGCTCGATGCGGACAACTGCAGCACGGTAGTCAGCCTGATCGACGAGGCGCGGGCGCGGGGGGCCGCAGTGATCGGCATCTTCCACGACGCACGGGTGCGCGAACGGGTCGCCACGCGCGTGATCGACATGGAACGCTTCCAGCCGCGACCGGGGTCCAGATGAGCAATGACATGGTGTTCAAGAGCGCCCGTCTGGTGCTGGGCAACGAAGTGGTCGAGGGCACTCTGTCCGTGGCCGAAGGACGTATCGCCGAGATCGCCAGCGGTGGCAGCGGCGTGGCTTGCGCCGAGGACATCGAAGGCGACTTCCTGGTCCCCGGGCTGGTGGAACTGCATACCGACAACTTCGAGCGCCACCTCATGCCGCGGCCCAAGGTGCGCTGGCCGGCGCTGCCGGCACTGCTCGCGCACGACGCGGAACTCGCGGCGTCGGGCATCACCACGGTGTACGACTCGCTCGGCGTGGGTGACATCGACGAAGAGGCCCTGCGCGGGCAGGGGTGGGGCGAAGTGGTGTCGACGATCGAGACCGCAGGCGAGGCCGGCCTGCTGCGCGTCGAGCACCTGCTGCACGTGCGCTGTGAACTGGCGGCGGCCAACACGCTGCAGTTGTTCGAGCCGTTCCTGGACAATCCGCGCGTCGGGCTGATATCCCTGATGGACCACACGCCGGGCCAGCGCCAGTGGGAGAACCTCGAGCAGGCGCGGATCTACTACACCGGCAAGAAGGGCTGGTCGGACGCGAAATTCGATGCCCAGGTGGACAACGCCAAGGTGGTGCAGGAGCAATACGCCGCGCCGCATCGCCGACACTTCGTCGAATATGCGCAGGCACGCGGCATCGCACTGGCCAGCCATGACGACACGCTCGCCGAGCATGTGCACGAAGGCCACCGGGATGGCGTGGTGATCTGCGAATTCCCGACCCGCGTGGCGTGTGCCGGCCTCGCCCGCGAGCTCGGGCAATCCGTGCTGATGGGTGCGCCCAACGTGGTGCGCGGCGGCTCGCATTCGGGCAACGTCGCGGCAATCGAACTGGCGCGACTGGGCCTGCTCGACACGCTCTCGTCCGACTACATACCGGTAAGCCTGATGATGGCAGCATTCCGGCTGGTGGATGACGCCGGTTTTTCCATCCCGCAGGCCGTGGCTACCGTGACCCGCAATCCTGCGCGCTCGGTGGGCCTCACCGACCGCGGCGAGATCGCGCCCGGAAAGCGCGCCGATCTGGTCCAGGTGCGCATGGTCGACGGGCAGGGTGGCCGCCGCCAACCGGTCGTGCGGGCAGCCTGGCGTGGGGGCAGACGCATCGTCTGACCTGCGCGCTGGCGCGTGCGGCCGGTCTGCGGGATTGCATCTATCCGAGACCTGAAAAGTGTGGAAAAATCACACACGGTCCATCATGTTGTCATGACGGATCGTATCAGGCGACCAGGATCAGGCGACCAGGGGCATGCGGTGATCGATCGCGAGGGCTATCGACTCAATGTGGGCATCATCCTGAGCAACACCCGCAACCAGGTGTTCTGGGGCAAGCGCGTGCGCGAGGATGCCTGGCAGTTCCCGCAGGGCGGCATGAAGCGCGGCGAAACCCCCGAGCAGTCCATGTATCGCGAACTCGAGGAAGAGGTCGGCCTGCAGTCCTGCCATGTGCGCATCCTGGGCCGCACCCGTGAATGGCTGCGTTACGACGTGCCGGAGCAATGGACGCGGCGCGATTCGCGCGGCCTTTATCGCGGCCAGAAGCAGATCTGGTTCCTGCTGCGCCTCACCGGGCGTGACTGCGACGTGCGCCTGCGTGCCAACGAGCGTCCCGAGTTCGACGCGTGGCGCTGGAGCCAGTACTGGGTCCCGATGGAATCGGTGGTCGAGTTCAAGCGGAAGGTGTATCACGATGCACTGGCCGAACTGTCCCGCTACCTGCCGCGTCCCGGCAACCGGCCGGTCGCCCTGCAGCCCGGGGCGGTCCTGCATCCGGCGCTGGGCGATGCGCGTGCGCCCACGGGCGCCTGCGTGATCGGGCGCGACGAGACGCGCGCTGCCTGAGGTCCCGGGTGCGCGCCACGCAGGCTGCCGTCGACAGGGCGGCGTGGCCCTTTGCCGCCAAGCGAAAGATCAGGATGCCGAACGAAATCCCCAGACCGGTTGCATTTCCCTGCCGGGCAGCGTCGTGAACCGGATTCGCATGGCGGTGCCGCGCAAGGGTCGCTCGCCCGCGGCAGTCGTCCGGATACTGTGTGCGGTGGGCGTGCTGCTCGGCGCCAGCCTGGGTCCGGGTTCACGCGCGGTAGCCGCGGGCGCACCGGACGCCAGCCGTGCGCAGATCGTGCTGCCCTCGGTCGGCCCGGGTGGCAACGACCTCGTCCTCGATGCACCGCCCTGGCCGCAAGAGCGCGACCTGGTCGAACTGCAGCAGGGCGTACGCCCGAATCTGCGCTTCTTCGTCGATCGCCGCTCGCTGGAACTGCTGCCCGACGGGGAAATCCGCTACGTGTTCCTGGTTCGCAGCCGCGCGGGCGCGAGTAATTTCACCTGGGAGACGATGCGCTGTCAGGCCCGCGAACGGATCATCCTGGCGACCGGAACGGCCGAACGCCGCTGGTCCGCAGCCCGGCTTCCCCGCTGGGAGAGTATCGAGCGCAATGATGCAACCGGCATGCGCGAGCTGCTGTATCGCGACATCTTCTGCCCGGGACGGCGGGCCCCACCCTCGCTCAGGCACCTGCAGACGGCGCTCGAGACAGGGATGGCAGAGTCTCTGAAATCCGACTGACGCGTCGGTTCGTGCAGTGCGCGCGCGGACTCAGCGCCGCACCATGACCACCATGTTGTCGCGATGGATCAGTTCCGGTTCGCCGACGTAGCCGAGCGTCGCCTCGATGTCGCGTGACTGCAGTCCTGCGATCTTCGCCGCCTCGGACGACGTGTAGTTCACCAGACCCCGCGCGACTTCGGCGCCGTCCGGTCCGAGGCAGCGCACCAGCTCGCCGCGGTCGAAATCGCCGCTGACCCCGGTGGTACCGATCGGCAGCAGGCTCTTGCCTTCCACCCGCAGTGCATGGACTGCACCGGCATCCAGGGTGACCTGCCCGCGTACCTGCAACTGGTCGGCGAGCCACTGTTTTCGCGCAGCCATCGGTGCGGTGTCGGGTACCAGCAGGGTGCCGATCGCCTCGCCGGCTGCGAGCCGCACCAGTACGTCATCCTCTTCGCCGCTGGCCACGATGGTGCAGGCGCCGCTGCGCGCGGCACGCTTGGCTGCCAGCACCTTGGTCAGCATGCCGCCACGGGCGATGGCGCTGCCGACGCCACCGGCGATCGACTCCAGGTGCGGGTCGCCGGCCCGTGCGCTGGCGAGAAGCGTGGCCGACGGATCCAGGCGCGGGTCGCCGGTGAAGATGCCGGGCTGGTCGGTCAGGATCACCAGCACCTCGGCTTCGATCAGGTTGGTGACGAGCGAGGCCAGCGTATCGTTGTCGCCGAGCTTGATTTCCTCGGTGGTGACCGTGTCGTTCTCGTTGATGATCGGGATCACGCCGAGTCCGAGCAGGGTGATCAGCGTGCTGCGCGCGTTCAGGTAGCGCCGGCGGTCGGCGAGGTCTTCGTGCGTGAGCAGGATCTGCGAAGTGAGCAGCCCGTGTTCACGAAAGCAGCTTTCGTAGACCTGGGCAAGACCCATCTGGCCGACGGCCGCGGCGGCCTGCAGTTCGTTCAGGGCGCTCGGCCGCTTCTGCCAGCCGAGTCGCTGCATGCCCTCGGCGATCGCGCCGCTCGATACCAGCACGATTTCGCGCCCCTGCGCGCGCAGGCGCGCGATCTGCGATGCCCAGCGGGCGAGCGCGTCCCGATCGAGTCCCTGCCCCCGGTTGGTGACCAGGCTGCTGCCGACCTTCACGACCACGCGACGGGCATCGCTGAACCTGGGCAGCCGCGTGGCTGCCGGCAGCGATTCACCGTTCCCGGTGCCAGGCTGGGTCGTCATCATGCGCCGGGAGCGTCGGGGCCTGCGGCGGGAGCAGACACATGCTCAGGCGCCGGCTCCTCGGCCATCGATGGCTGCGCTCCCTGCGTGGCCTGCGCTGCCTGCACTGCGGCACGCGCCGCGACCAGGTGGTCGCTGATCGCGCGGATCAGTGGCTGGCAGCCATCGCCCGAGACGGCGGAGATCGAGAACACCGGCGCCTTCCAGCGCAGCCGGCGCACGATGTCTTTCTGCAGCCGGGTCGCATCCCCGTCGGGAAGCGCATCGATCTTGTTCAGGATCAGCCAGCGGGGCTTGTCCGCCAGTGCAGGGTCGTACTTGAGCAGTTCGCGTGCGATCGTGCGCACCGAGGCGACCGGATCCTGGGCATCATCGACGACATCGACCATGTGCAGCAGCAGGTGCGTGCGCTGCAGGTGCCGCAGGAACTGGTGACCGAGGCCGGCGCCTTCGGCGGCGCCCTCGATGAGGCCCGGGATGTCGGCGATCACGAAGCTGTTGTCGATGTCGACCCGCACCACGCCCAGGTTCGGATGCAGGGTGGTGAACGGATAGTCGGCGACCTTCGGACGCGCGGCCGACACCGCGCGGATCAGCGTCGACTTGCCGGCATTCGGCATGCCGAGCAGGCCGACGTCTGCCAGCACGCGAAGTTCCAGCCGCAGCTTGCGCACTTCGCCCAGTTCGCCGGGCGTGGACTGGCGTGGTGCGCGATTGATGCTGGACTTGAAATGCAGGTTGCCCAGGCCGCCCTTGCCGCCCCGGGCGAGCAGGAAGGTATCTCCGTCGCGGGCCAGGTCGGCGATCGGCTGGCCGGTCTCGGCGTCGTACACCAGGGTGCCGACCGGCATGCGCAGCGTGATGTCCCTGCCGGACGCGCCATAGCAGTCGGAACTCATGCCGCGTTCGCCGTGTCCGGCGCGATGCGTGCGCGCGAACCGGAAATCGACCAGTGTGTTGATGTTGCGATCGGCGATCGCGAGGATGTTCCCGCCGCGGCCGCCATCGCCGCCATCGGGTCCGCCGCGCGGGATGTACTTCTCGCGGCGGAAGCTGGCCGCGCCGTCGCCGCCGTTTCCGGCCAGCACATCGATGATCGCTTCGTCGACGAATTTCATCCGGGATGGGGCGCCTGTGTCCAGAAAACAAGAAGCCCTGCCGTCACCGGCAGGGCTTCGTCACCGCGTGTGCTGCGCCCTGCTCAGGCAGGGACGATGCTGACCGTGGTGCGCAGCTGTTCGCCCTTGAGCTCGAACCTCACCAGCCCATGCACGAGCGCGAACAGGGTGTGGTCGCGGCCGATGCCGACGTTGTCGCCCGCGCGCATCCGCGTGCCACGCTGGCGCACGATGATCGAACCCGCGGTGACGGCTTCGCCACCGTAGCGCTTCACTCCGAGGCGCTTGGCCTGCGAGTCGCGGCCGTTGCGTGAACTGCCGCCTGCCTTCTTGTGTGCCATGCTGGACTCCTGTGTGCGGACTGGGGGCTGACCGTGGGTCAGGCCTGGATGGTGTCGATGCGGACCATGGTGTAGGACTGGCGGTGGCCCTGGCTGCGGCGATAGTGCTTGCGCCGGCGCATCTTGAAGATATGGACCTTGTCGCCCCGGCCCTCGCCGATCACGGTGGCCCTGACGGTGGCGTTCGCGAGCAGCGGCTTGCCGACCGACAGCGTCTCGCCATCGGACACCATCAGAACCTTGTCCAGCGCGATTTCATCGCCGACGACAGCCGCCAGCTTCTCGATGCTCAGTTGATCGCCGACGGCAACACGATACTGCTTGCCACCGGTCTGGATGACCGCATACATGGGAAGTGCTCCTGGAAACAAACGGGCCGGCCGGCTTGTCGATACGAGCTGGCGTGCCTGAAACGAAAGAACCCGTAATGATACCGGCCGGCCGTGCCGACGTCAAAGGAAAGTCTTTTCGGGCCAGCCCGTACCCGATCCCGCAGCCGGGCTGGCAGCGCAGGCTGCCGGGAAACCACCGCGAGGGCACGCTCCGGCAGCGCTGGCGGAGTGTGTCCCCGGCATGGCTCCTGTTATCCTTCGTCGTTTGCCGCCGTCATCCCGGCCGCATCCTGCAACCACGATCGCGCTTTCAGCGCCGAGCCCCGATGGACGTGTTTCGCAACCTTATCCAGGCCGACCTCGACGCGGTCGAGCAGGTCATCCGCGACCGGCTCGCGTCCGAGGTGCCACTCATCCGGCAGGTCGCCGACTACCTCGTGTCCAGCGGCGGCAAGCGGCTGCGCCCGGCGCTGGTGGTGCTGTCGGCCGGAGCCTCGGGCTATGTCGGCCGGGCGCATCTCGAGATCGCGGCGGTGGTCGAGTTCATCCACACCGCCACGCTGCTGCACGACGACGTGGTCGACGAATCCAGCCTGCGACGGGGGCGGGCCACGGCCAATGCGCGCTTCGGCAATGCCGCGAGCGTCCTGGTCGGTGACTTCATCTACTCCCGGGCCTTCCAGATGATGGTGGGGGTCGGCGACATGCGGGTGCTCGCGGTGCTGGCCGATGCAACCAACGTCATCGCCGAGGGCGAAGTGCTGCAACTGCTGGGCGTGCACAATGCAGACCTCACCGAGGCGGAATACCTTCGCGTGGTGCGCTCCAAGACCGCGAAGCTGTTCGAGGCGTCGGCCCGCCTGGGTGCCGTGCTCGCGCAGCAGCCGCCGGCGCACGAGCAGGCGCTGGCCACCTACGGCATGCACCTGGGAACGGCGTTCCAACTGATCGACGACGTGCTCGACTACTCGGGTGATCGCGAGACGATCGGGAAGAACCTCGGTGACGACCTCGGCGAAGGCAAGTCGACCCTGCCGCTGATCCATGCACTCGCCAATGCGTCCGAGAGCCAGCGCAGGATGCTGCGCCAGGTGATCGAGGACGGCTCGGTGGAACGTTTCGATGAGGTGCTCGCGGCGCTCGAGCAGTGCGGCTCGCTCGAGTACGCGCGCGCCAGGGCGGTAGGCGAGTCGAAGTGCGCCCAGGATGCAATTCGTTCGCTGCCCGATTCGAAGTACCGCGATTCTCTGATAGAATTCGCCGGGTTCGCTGTTGCCCGAGACGTCTGACCCCACGAAAGGTGTGCAGGCAAACGGTTCCGGGCCGGCTCGGTTGAACAGTAGTTGATGTCGTTGCGCAAATTCGGGGTGTAGCTCAGCCTGGTAGAGTACTGCGTTCGGGACGCAGGAGTCGGAGGTTCGAATCCTCTCACCCCGACCAGGCGCCTTTATCCCGTGAGGTGTTCGATGGCCCGTGTGGCCTACGCCGAAGAATCAGACAATCCGGATCTTGCCCGCCGTATCCGTGAACAGCGGGGCGGCAAGATGCTCAACCTGTACCGGATGTTGATGAACAGTCCGCCCGTCGCCGAAGGGTGGCTGCATCTGCTCACCGCCATCCGGCAGCAGTGTCTTGTCCCGGCGCTGTACACCGAACTGGCGATCATGCGGGTGGCCGTGATCAACGACGCACCTTACGAGTTCGCGGCGCACCTGCCGTTCGCGCGCAAGGAAGGCATGAGCGAGGCCCAGCTCGAGGGGTTGCGCACGCTGGGCGCACTCGTCGAACCCCCTGCGGCGCTGTTCGACGAGCGGATGCGCGCGGTAATCGCCTATGCCGATTCGATGACGCGCGAGATCCACGTGCCCGACGCGGTGTTCGACGCTGCCGCACGGCTGTTCGATGCCCGGCAGATGGTGGAACTCACCGCCACCGTGGGCGCCTACAACATGGTTTCCAGGTTCCTGGAAGCACTGCACATGGACCCCGAGGCACCCGGGCAGTGATCGACAGCCGCTGCGGCCCACGATGATCAAGTATCTCGTGCTGATCGCCGTCATCGCCATCATCTTCTGGCTGGTCACGGCGAAATCGCGCAACGAGGCGCGACGGGCGCAGCAGCAGTCAGAACCGCCTGCAGGCCGTCCGCCCGAGGACATGGTCCGCTGCGCGCAGTGTGGTGTCTTTCTGCCCAGGACCGAAAGCATCGCCTCGCGCGGCCTGCTTTTCTGCAGCCGGGAACACGAGCGGCTGCACTGACGATGGCCGGCGCGGCAGCGTCCCCGGCCCACCGCGACGATTTCTGGCGGTCGCTGCTCTATTTCAACATCTATCGAGCGCTGGTCCCGGTGGTGATGATCGCCATCTGGATGTTCGACCGGAAAATCCTGTTCGGCAGCACCCACCCGCAGTTGTTCATCTGGTCGATGGCCCTGTACGCCGTGTTTGCGGGGGTCGCCTTTGTCGGCATCCGTTCGCGCCAGCCCGACTTCGACACGCAGCTGACCGCGCATGCCGTGGCCGATGCGCTGTTCGTCATGCTGGCGATGCATGCGAGCGGCGGCATATCGAGCGGCCTCGGGCTGTTGCTGCTGGCCTCGCAAGCCGGGGCGGCACTGATCAGCCGTGGCAGGATGATGCTGTTCTATGCCGCCATCGGGTCCCTGGCCATCCTCTCCGAGCAGGTGTGGCGCGTGCTGGTCCTGGCCGACGGTGCCCCGCAGTTCGTGCAGGCCGGGCTGCTCAGCATCGGTTATTTCGCCACCGCCTTCGCTGCCCGCTCGCTCGCCAGCTACGCCGTGGCCAGCGAACGCCTGGCCGAACAGCGCGGCGTCGACCTCGCCAGCATGGCGGAGGTCAACAAGCTGATCATCAAGGACATGCAGGACGGCGTGCTGGTGGTCGACGCACGCGGGCTGATCTCGCAGATCAACGCGCGCGCGATCGACCTGCTCGGGGGGCGTGGCCCGACAGGTCGGCGACCCGCTCTGATCGAGTACGCACCCCTGGTGGCCGAGGTCCATGCGTGCTGGCGGCGTGATCCGCGTTCGGAGCCGAGGCCGCTGCGATTGCCGCAGCCGGGAAAGCCGGGCCTGCGCGAGGTCGGCGTGCGCATCGTGCCGGTGGACGGCGCTGGCGGCAATGCAGGCGGCAATGCAGGCGCGGCGGCCGTCGCTGCATCCGGGCAGTCCGTGATCTTCCTGGAAGACCTGTCGCGCATACAGTCGCAGGCTCGGCAGCTCAAGCTGGCGGCACTGGGTCGGCTGACCGCCAACATCGCCCACGAGATCCGCAATCCGCTGTCGGCGATCAATCACGCGACGGAACTGCTGCAGGAGACCGAGGCCACCAGCGCGACCGATGCGCGCCTGCTGCAGATCATCCATGACAACACGCGCCGGATCGACGGCATGGTGCAGGAAGTGCTCAAGCTCAACCGGCGCGACCGTGTGCATCGCGAGACCGTCGAACTGGCCGCTTACCTGCGTACCTTCGCCAGCGAGTTCTGCAGCAACGAGCGCATCGACCCTTCCGTGCTGCAGGTCGAGGCCGAAGGCACCTTCG
>JBILGF010000239.1:0-5405 GCA_044351195.1 Burkholderiales bacterium | reverse complement strand
CGTTTCGTCGAATCGGCCCAGCCGCACGTCGCCGCGGTACAACGGGACCGGTCGCCGCCCGGCTTCGATGCGTGGGGCCAGGAACAGAGACTGATCGACGCTCAACGGCTGGTAGAACTCGGACACCAGCCGATTGTCGCCCCCGAGCTGCAGGTCGGTGCGCCACTCCGCGCCGAGCGCATTCACCCATTCGCGCCGGTAGCTGCCGAGAAAGTTGAAGTAGCTCTCGCCCTGCAAGTCGCTGGACAGCCCGAGCCCGAATCGCAGGTAGCCAGGCCCCCACGATTTCTCGGGTGCCCGGATGGAAAGGATGCGCCGGCCCGGTTCGTCCAGCAGGCTGTAGCGCACGCTCTCGAACTCGCCCCGGCCGAATACCCGGCGCAGATCCGCGTCGAGCACGCCCGGATCGACCGGCTCCCCGACCCGGGTCTCCAGCGCATCGATCACCACCGCCGGATTCACCCGCGAAACGCCCTCGACACGGATCTCGTCGATCGGGCGGCGATCCACGACCGCCGGCACGGACTGCGCCGCACGCAGTGCCGCGTAGGCCTGCGCGGGCAGCGCGAGCGCCTGCAACCGGGTGGCCACCTTCCGTGCCGCGGCTTCGCCGATCGGCACCGTCTTCTCCATGTTGTCGAAATCACCTGCGGAATAGTCGCCGAGCGCCGGTTCGATCAGGATGTCCTGTGGCCGCAGCTCCGCGAGTGAGGTACGCACGTTCTGCTCGGTCAGGATGTTCAGCATCTGTACGCTGACGCCGAGCAGCGAATCGATCTGGTCGCGGCGCAGCAACGGTGTGCCCAGGTTTACCGCGATGACGATGTCGGCACCCATCGCGCGCACGGCATCGACCGGCAGGTTCCGGGTGAGGCCACCATCGATCAGCAGCCGGCCATCGATCTCCGCCGGCGCCACCAGCCCGGGGACCGCCATGCTGGCGCGCATCGCGCCAGCCAGATCGCCGCGCACGAGAACCACGTGGTCGCCGTTCTCGATGTCGGTGGCCATCGCATGGAACGGGATCGGCAGCCGATCGAACAGAACGACGCCGGGGGTGCGCACCAGTCGGCGCAGCACCGCCTCGAGGGCAACGCCGGAGACCGCGCCGCTGGGCAATCGCAGCGTGCCCCCGCGTACGCCGACCTCCGGACCGATGAAGGGCGGAAGGTCGTCGCGCCGGCGCCGGATCGGCTGGTCGATGCGTTCCGGCCGATCGAGCAGCAGCGCGGCCGTGCTCAGCTTGCCCAGCACCGCTTCCATCTCGGCCACGCTGGTACCCGACGCATAGGCGCCACCGACGATCGAGCCCATGCTGGTGCCGGCGATGTAGTCGATCGGCACGCGCATCGATTCGAGCACCTTGAGCACGCCCACATGCGCCGCGCCGCGCGCCCCACCGCCCGACAGGACGAGGCCGATCTTCGGTCGACCGGCAGGCAGCGGGCCCTGCGCCGCGGCACCGGTGGCCGCACCCGCCGGGCTGGCGGTCGGCGGGCGTTCGGCCGCCATCGCATCGAACAGGGCCAGCGTCAGTACCAGCGTCAGGGCCAGCGCCAGCGCAAGGCGCAGCCCGCCGCGCCACCGGCAAGGCAGGCGAGCCAGAGGCGGGTGCGTCATGCTTCGTCTCCTTTCATGCGATCGATCTCGCGCCGATCGCGTTTAGTCGGACGGCCGGTTCGCCCGGCCCATGTGCCGGCGAAGGTCGCCTTGCGCTCGGCCATCCGGGCCGCACGGCGCGCGATGCTTTCGGCCGCTTCCTCGTACAGTGTGCGCGCCAGTTCGGCACTGCCGCGCTTCTCGGCCAGCCCGGTCACCACCACGGACCAGTCGTACTCGCCGATCCGGATATGGATCTCGTCACCGGGCCTGACATCCCGGGCAGGCTTCACGCGATCGCCACCCATGCGCACGCGCCCGCCGGCAACGGCCTCCTGCGCCAGCGTGCGCGTCTTGAAGAACCGTGCGGCCCACAGCCATTTGTCGATGCGCACGCTCATCGGAGGTTCACGCGGTTTGCGCAAGGTGATTCGGAGCGCGCGAGCATAGCAAATACCGTTCCGCAGATAGTCGGCACCAGCGGTGCGCCATACAGTGACCGTCGTGCGATGATCGACCGCGCTCGGCCGGACTGCACATCGCCGCACGGATTTCAAGGAGCCGTTGCATGCATCGCCCACTTTCAGCCGCGTCGATCCTGCGTCTGCTGCCCGGGCTGGCGTTCGCCTTTGCAGGCGCCGCGCAGGCCTGGCCGGACAGGCCGATCCGCATCATCGCGGTATCGCCCCCCGGCGGCAGTACAGACCAGCTGGCCCGGCTGCATGCTACCCACCTCACGCTGCAGCTCGGCCAGCCGATCCTGGTCGACAACCGCGCCGGCGGCGGCGGGATGATCGCCTCGGAACTGGTCGCGCGTTCGGTCGCCGACGGCCATACGCTTCTGTTCACGCACACCGGCCACTCGGTGCTTCCAGGCCTGAGCAACCGGCTGCCCTACGACCCGCTCGAGGATTTCTCGCCGATCGGCCTGGTCGCCCTGACGCCGAGCGTCCTGCTGGTGGCACCGGCGCTACCGGCGAAATCCGTGCAGGACCTGATCGACCTCGCCCGGGCGCGGCCCGGCGAGCTCGGTTTCAGTGCAGCCTCCACCGGCGGGCACGCCCACCTGGCGGGCGAACTGTTCAAGCTGATGGCGAAGATCGACATCGTGCATCTGCCGTTCAGGGGCAGCGGTGCACATCTGTCAGCCCTGATCGGCAACGAGGCCCAGATGGGTTTCGCCACCCTGCGTGCAGCGCTGCCACATGTCCGGGCCGCACGCCTGCGCGCGCTCGGTATCGGCAGCCGGGCGCGGACCACCGCCCTGCCGGAGGTCCCGACCGTGTCGGAAACGACGCTGCCGGGCTTCGATGCCGGCACCTGGAACGGCGTGCTGGCCCCGGCGCGCACGCCGCCCCCGGTCGTGCATCGCCTGAACCGCGAACTGGGCGAGATCGCCAGACATCCGGAGGCCCGCGAGCTCGCGGCTGCACGCGGCACGGAACTGGTGAGCGGCACGCCGCAGGAGTTCGCGCTCTACATCAGGTCCCAGGTTGCACAGTGGTCGATGGTGCTGAAGGCCGCGGGCCTGCAGGCCGACTGAGGCACGGCATGCCGGGCCGATCATGGCACTCAGATCGGCTGCTGGTGCACCGCCGATGAATCGAGCGCGGCACGCACCCAGGCGGCGAAATTGTGGCAGTCGAACTCCTGCGGCATGAACACGCCCTGCCGGAACACGCGTGCGCGGATGCCGCGCTGCTGCCATTCGCAGTTGCGCGCGTCCTGCTCGTTGGTTACCCGCCACAGCGCCACGTAGTGTTCGAGGTCGAAGCGCGGATCGGCCAGGGCTCGCGGCTCGAACAGCCAGTCGTAGACGATACGCACCGAGCCGACACCGGTCGGAAACATCAGGTGCGCGTTCACGTAGTCCGGATGGACGTTCAGGAACAGGTTCGGCGGCAGCAACGCCGGCCGGTAGAGCACTTCGCACTGCGCCTCGTCGAGCCCGGCAAACGGGGGCACGCGCGCCGTGCCGTCCAGCGTCAGCGTGCGTGCGCCGGCCAGGTACTGCGCGCCCTGCTCCACGGCCGGCCGGCCCTGCGCATCACGCCGCAGCCCCCAGGCGCCGCCTTCGCGGTACGCCGGCACGACGCGGCACAGTTCCGGATGCACCGGTGGGCAGTGGAAGCACTCGCAGAAGTTCTCGCACACGAGCTTCCAGTTCGCCTGCACGTCGACGACGATGCGATGGCCGCTGACCAGCCCGTCCAGCCCGTGGTTGGCAAATGCCGCGGGGACCCAGTCGAGCGCCTCGGCGAGGGGGTGAACGGGCACCGCGCCCAGGTGCACGAACACGAAACCACCCCAGGTGTCGACGGCGACCGGGAACAGCCCGAACTCGGCCGGATCGAAATCGCGGGTCGGCATCCGGCGCGGCGTCGACTGCAGCCGCCCGTCGAGGTCGTAGGTCCAGGCATGGTAGGGACAGACGATGCGACCGCCGCGCAACTGCCCCTGCGCCTGGGTGCACAGGATCGACCCGCGGTGGCGGCAGGTGTTGTGGAAGGCGCGCAGTTCGCCATCGGCATTGCGGGCCAGCAGGATCGACTGATCGCCGATGTCCACCACCCGGAAATCCCCCGGTGCGCGTACCTCGTCGCAGCGCGCCACGGCGATCCAGTTGCCGAACCAGAGACGCTCGAGTTCGCGCCGATGGTGGCCCTCGTCGAGGTACCAGCTGGCGGGCAGCCCGGCCTCGACCGCGCCGAGCGGCGTGCGCGCGGGCACGGCCGTGGCAGCGGGCGCCGATGCAGGGTCGGAGTGGCTGGGCATGCGCAAAGTGTATGCGAAGGCGGGATTAGGCTATATTTCCTTCACCATGACGACGCCGACCCCGCCCACGAAACCTGGCCGCTGCGGTTATCACGACATCGGCGGGCTGACTGCCGGCGTGATCGATCCCGCCGAGGAACCGATCGAGTTCTGGCACAAGCAGAACGAGGCGATGCGCGGCCTGCTCGGCGATCCGCTGCGCCGCATGCTGACCGTCGACGAAGTCCGTCGCGCGTTCGAGAGCTTCGGCGAACAGAAGTACAACACGCTGTCGTTCTACGAGCGCCGGCTGGAAGCGATGCTCGACATCCTCACCGAAAAGGGCCTGATCGACCGCGATGCGTTCATGCAGCGGGTCGAGGCCACGCTGAAGCAGCGCGCCGCCGGCGCGCCGGCCGACTGACCCGGAGGCCCGGATGACCACGCCTGTCGCTATCGGCACCCGCCACCGTTTCTCGGTGGGCGACCGGGTCCGCGTGCTCGACCTGCCCAAGACCGGCCACATGCGCACACCGGCTTACATCCGCGAGAAGGTGGGCGTGGTCACCGAATGGTCGGGAAAGGTGCTCAACCCGGAAGACCTCGCCTACGGCCGCTGCGGCGGGCCGGCCGTCAACGGCTATCGGGTGGTGTTCGACCAGCGTCATGTCTGGCCCGATTACCAGGGCCCGGAACACGACAGGCTGCACATCGAGGTGTACGAGCACTGGCTCGAGAAAGCGTGAACGACATGCCGCACGACCATCCGCACGGGCACGACCACGATCACACGCATCCCGAGGGGTCCGATCCGCACGCCCCGGCGCCGGACTTCGGCGACGAGCGGTCGCACTGGTACGAAGTTGCCTCCGACGTGATGCGCGACATGCTGATCGAGCAGAACGTGTTCTCCGCGCGCGAGGTGAGCAAGCAGATCGAGCTGATGGAGAGCAAGACGATCCAGCTCGGCGGCAGGCTGGTCGCGCGCGCCTGGGTCGATCCCGAGTTCCGCCAGGCCCTGCTGAAGGACGGCAAGGCAGCTGCCGCATCGC
>JBILGF010000021.1:0-15333 GCA_044351195.1 Burkholderiales bacterium | reverse complement strand
GAGGCCTCGCTCACCGTGGTCGAAGACACGCCGGCGGTGCGCAACGTGATCGTCTGCACGCTGTGCTCGTGCTACCCGCGCTCGCTGCTGGGCCAGCCGCCCGCCTGGTACCGCAACAAGGCCTACCGCTCGCGGGTCGTGCGCGAACCGCGCAAGGTGCTCGCGGAGTTCGGCTCCGCCGTGCCCGACGATGTCGAGGTGCATGTCCATGATTCGAACGCGGACCTCCGCTTCATCGTGCTGCCGATGCAGCCGGCCGGCACCGGGGATCTGGGCGAGGCCGAACTGGCCGCGCTGGTGACGCGGGACAGCCTGATCGGCGTCGCGCCACCGCGCACGGCCTGACGCGGTACCGCACCGCGCTGCACCGTGCAGCACCGGGCCGCACCGTGCTGCGGCCCGGATCAGTACGCGTCTCCGGCAGCCACCCTGTGCCCGGCACGCATGGCTGGCTGGCGTACCCGCCAGCAGGACGGCCTGTCGATGGCGCGAGATTTGCTTGTGACACAGCCTGTTGCTCTCACACAGGTTCCTCACGATGCATCGATGCGCACCACCGCGACGGCAGTCTCTCACTGTCCTGTCCTTGTCTGCCGCCATGCTGTGCGCGGCATAGGGCAGTTCTGTCGGCGCCGCCGACTGGCCTGAACGCCCGCTTCGCTTCGTCATCCCGTTCCCGGCCGGCGGCGTGTCGGACATCATCGGCCGCTCGATCGCCGCGCGGCTCGGCGAATCGCTGAAGCAGACGGTGATCGTCGACAACCGGGCCGGTGCCGGCGGCACCATCGGCTCCGACGCGGTGTCGAAGGCCACTCCCGATGGCCATACGCTGCTGCTCGGCAGCCTCTCCACGCATGCGATCGCACCGCACGTGTTCCGCAAGCTGCCCTACGACCCGGTCGGCGGATTCGCGCCGATCGGCACGGTAGTCGTTGCGCCCAACCTGGTCGGCGCCAGCGCGAAGCTCGATGCACGATCGGTGAAGGACGTGATCGCACTGGCGAAGGCGAAGCCGGGCAGCCTGAGCTACGCGTCCTCGGGCATCGGTGCGGTGTTCCATCTGTCGGGCGAACTGTTCAACCTGCTGGCCGGCATCGAGACGGTACATGTGCCGTTCAAGGGCCTGGCTGCCGCCTACCCGGAAGTCGCCTCGGGGCAGATCGCGCTGGTCTATGACAGCGTGATCTCCACGATGCCGCAGATCAAGGCCGGGCGCATCCGGCCGCTGGCGATGCTCGGGGCGCGGCGCAGCGCGCTGCTGCCCGACGTGCCGACGATGGCCGAGGCGGGTGTGCCCGGATACGACGTCACCTTCTGGCAGGCGCTGTTTGCACCGGCCGGTACGCCGGCACGGGTCGTCGGCCGGATCAGCGACGAGGTGAACCGGAGCCTGAAGCTGCCCGAGGTACGCGATGCCTTCGCGGCGCAGGGCGCCGAGGTGTTTCCCGGCAGCCCGGGGCAGCTCGCGACATTGCTGAAGAACGACATCGGCCTGATGGGCAAGCTGGTCCGGCAGGCGAAGGTCCAGCCCGACTGAGACGCGACTGCCCGCGCAGGCAGGGCTGCATTGCATCCGACGACCCACAGCAGGAGCCATCCGTGACACGCCCATCCCGCACCACATCCATGACCGCCATCCCGGCATCACCTGGGCGCAGCCTGATCTGCGCCGGTATCGCCGGGCTTGGCCTGGCCCTGACGGGTTCACCGGCCAGTGCCCAGGATTTCCCGAACCGCCCGGTGCGCATGGTGGTGCCCTTCGGTGCCGGTGGCGTGTCCGACATCATCGGCCGCACACTGGCGAGCCGGATGCAGGAAGGCCTGGGCCAGCCGGTCATCGTCGACAACCGCGGGGGTGCCGGCGGCTCGATCGGCAGCGACATCGTCGCCAGGGCCCAGCCCGACGGCCACACCATCCTGCTCGGCAGCAACGGCACGCATGCGATCGTGCCTTACCTTTACAGGAACCTGAAGTACGACCCGCTGAAGGACTTCACGCCGATCGGCATGGTCGCGATCACCCCGACCGTGCTGGCGGTCAACCCGGAGCTTCCGGTGAAGTCGGTCAAGGAACTGCTTGCTTACGCGAGGGCGAAGCCGGGCGCCCTGTCGTTCGGCTCCTCGGGCATCGGCAGTACCTCTCACCTCGCCGGCGAGATGCTCGGCGCGCTGGGTGGGGTGACATTGACCCATGTCCCTTACAAGAGCGCGTCTGCAGCCTATCCCGACGTTTTCAGCGGACGGGTACCGATGATCTTCGACAGCGTGCTGTCGATGACCGCCCACCTGAAGGCAGGCAAGCTGCGGCCGCTCGCCGTGACGACGCCCAGGCGCGTGGGCTCCCTGCCGGACCTGCCGACCATGACAGAGGCCGGACTGCCCGGCTATGCGATCACGCTCTGGATCGCCATGTTCGGGCCGGCCGGCATGCCACCCGCAGTCACCGCACGGCTGAACCAGGAGATCAATCGCGTACTCACCTTGTCCGAGGTACGCGACCAGATGACCGCGCAGGGTTCCGAGGTCACCCCCGGTGCGCCCGCCGACCTGCTTGCCGCCGTGAAGACGGACCTCAAGCGCATGGGTGAGATCGTCAAGGCCGCGAAGATCCAGCCGGAGTAAGCCTGATGAACGCCCGGACATCGAGACACCTTCACCCCCTGCCGCGTGTCCTGCTCGGCACCGCCGTGAGCCTGGCTGCCGCGACCGCCCTCGCCACCGCTCTCGCGCCCACCCTCGCACACGCCCAGGCGGACACATTCCCCAACCGGCCGATCCGCTTCGTGGTTCCGTTCGCGGCTGCGGGCGTCTCCGATATCGTCGCGCGCACCATCGGCGCGAGGCTGCAGGAGACCCTCGGCCAGCCGGTGATGATCGACAACCGGGGCGGTGCCGGAGGCACCATCGGCGCCGATCTCATCGCCAGGGCGACGCCCGACGGCCAGACGATCGGCATCGGCAACCTGTCCACGCACACGATCGCGCCCAGTGTCTACCGCAAGCTGCCCTACGACCCGCTGAAGGACTTCTCGCCGATCAGCATGGTGGCGACCGCACCGAACGTGATGGCGGCCAGCGCCACGCTGCCGGTGAAGACGTTGAAGGACGTGATCGCGCTGTCGAAGACACGCAAGCTGTCCTTCGCCTCGTCCGGCGTCGGCACCGTTTTCCACCTCGCGGGAGAGATGGTCAACACGATGGCCGGCACCGACCTCACGCATATCCCCTACAAGGGCGTGGCGGCGGCCTACCCAGAGGTGATCGCGGGCAGCGTGCCGCTGATCTTCGACAGCATCATCTCGGCGACCGGGCATATCAAGGCAGGCCGTATCCGGCCACTGGCGATCACCGCAGGCAGGCGCTCGCCAGTGCTGCCCGACGTGCCGACGATGGCCGAGGCCGGCCTGCCGGGCTACGAGCTCAACTTCTGGATCGGCATCTTCGCCCCGGCACGCACGCCGGTGCCGGTGGTTGCGCGGCTGAACACCGACACGCTGAAGGCGCTGCAGACGGCCGAGGTCCGGCAGCAGTTCGCCGCGCAGGGCGCGGACGTGGTCGGCACCTCGCCGAAGGAACTGCTCGAGCTGATCCGAACCGGCATCCCGCAGATGGCGAAGATCGTCAAAGCCGCGCGCATCGAGCCGGAGTAAGCGCGCGCGGGGCGAAGCCGCGCAGTACGCCACGCAGCAGGCCGATCCGCAACGCGCTCAGCCGCCGTGCCGTGGCTCGAGTGCGATGCGCAGGGCAAGCACGGCCAGGACACCGCCCATCACCCAGCGCTGGGCCGCCATCCAGACGGGATTGCGCGCGAACCAGCGGGCGATGGCGGCAGCGGTCGTTATCATCCAGACATCGAACAGGATGCTGATGGCGATCTGAACCCCGCCCAGGGTCACCGACTGCAGCAGCACCGACCCGCGCGCCGGATCGACGAACTGCGGGAACAGCGCGAGGTAGAACATCGCCACCTTCGGGTTGAGCAGGTTGGTCAGGAAGCCCTTCACGAACAGCGCCGCTGGTGACTCCGCGGGCAATGCCCGGGGCTCCAGCGGCGAGCGTCCGCCGGGGCGAACCGTGTCCCACGCCATCCACAACAGGTAGAGCGCGCCGGCACACTTCACCGCATCGAAGGCGAGCGGCACCGCGACCAGCAGCGCGGACAGGCCGACCGCGGCACACAGCATGTGCACGATGAAGCCGGCGACTACCCCGGCCAGCGACACCATGCCGGCCATCCGTCCCTGGCAGATCGCCCGCGACAGCAGGTAGAGCATGTTCGGGCCGGGCGTGACCACCAGCACGATGCAGGCCGCGATGAACAGCAGGAGGTCAGGGACCGGGATCGGGATCGACATGGCGAGGGACGAAGATACCGCATGCCCTCACGGCGTGCCGGTGCCGCGCTGCCCGCAGCCGGCGAGCCCGCGATGCACCGGAGGCCGGAGACGGCCGCAGCCGTCGTCCGCGGCATGATCGGTGTAAACTCGGCACTGACCCAAGGAAATGCAATCCCATGAATGGCGAAGTCTCGCTTGAAGGCATCGAGAAACTGCTGAAAGGCGTGACGATTCCGCCTCGGCCTGCCCTGCTGCTGGCGCTGGACGCCGAACTGAAACGCGACGACCCCGATTCGAAGCTGATCGCCGGGTTGATCTCGAAGGCTGTCGGCGCCTCGGCTGCGATGCTGCGCACGTTGAACTCTCCGCTGTTCGGCCTGCAGCGCAAGGTCGGCAGCGTCGCGCAGGCGGTGCAACTGCTGGGCATGCGCAATGTACGCAACGTGGTCACCAGCCTGCTGCTGCGCAACGCGGTGGGCGACAGTGCCAATCTGGAGCGCTTCTGGGACAGCGCAGAGAAGGTCGCATCGATCAACGCCTACATCTGTGCATTGCTGCCGAAAGTGCCGCGCGAAGAGTGCTACACCTTCGGCCTGTTCCGCGATTGCGGCATACCCGTGCTGATGCAGCGTTTTCCGGACTACCGCGACACGCTCAGGATCGCCGCGGGAGACCACCGTCCGATGACCGAGGTCGAGAGTGAACGCCACGCCACCAGCCATGCCATCGTCGGGCACATCATCGCCCGTGTCTGGGGGCTGTCCGAGCTGGTGTGCGAGGCAATCCTCCGGCATCACGAGACCGATCGCCTGTCCAGCGTCGACAATGGACACCCGATGGCCGGCACCCTGATCGCGATAAACCTGCTGTCCGAACATCTGAACGACACGGCGCAGCGCATGTGCGAGGACGCGAGCTGGGATCGCAATGGCGAGATCGTGCTCGATTACCTCGGTTTAGGCGACAGCGACTACTCCGACCTGCGCGAGTACGTGCAGTCGGTGTGACAGGCCGGATGCCGTCAGGCACTCGCGGCGCCAGACGGGCGCGCCGCCCGCCAGGCCGCGTCAGGCTTCCAGCCGGAAGATGGTGGTCGTCTCCAGGTCATCGCCGAACCAGGCCATGACCCGCGCGTCACGCTGGCCGAGATACTCGGTGCGCCCGTCCACCTGGGTCATCGGCACGTCATGCCCCGGCACCAGCACGCTGCCGGGTTTGCTCTGCCAGTAGCGCCAGATCGATTCGATGGATGCCGCCGACTGCGCGGCGTTGAACGTCATGTCGGTGCCGCGCGACACCATCTCGGCGCGGTTCTTCGCGGCATCGCCGGTGAACACGATGTCGCGTTCGCGCCCGTGCAGCACGTAGACCAGGCAACCGGGCGTGTGGCCGGGCGCGAGGTGCGCGGTCATGCCCGGGAATACCGTGTCGCCATCGGCCACGGCAGCCAGCGTCGGCCATTGCTTCAATTCGCGCACATACAGTTCGGGCACCGGCGACTCGCCCCACGGCTGTGCCGCGGCCCAGGAGAGTTCCTCGGCGCCGATCACGATGCGCGCATTCGGGAACAGCGTGAAGTTCACCGAGTGGTCGTAGTGCGAATGGGTGAGGATCACGTCGGTGACATCGGCCGGCTTCACGCCATGCTCGGCCAGCCGCTCGCGCAGCAGGCGGCGCATGCCGAAGGACCCGGTGTCGACGAGTGCCACGCGGCCTTCACCGCGGATCAGCACCACCGAACTCCAGCCCATGCCGCCGTGGCAGACCGCCTTGCCGGGGAAGCCCTGCACGACGATCTCGATGTCGTAGTTGTCGAGTTTCATGCCAGTTCCGTTGCGTTCTTCCGTTCGAGTATCCCTGCATGTGCCGCAAGGGTCAGGGGGCGGCGGGCTTGCAGTCGCCGAGGCGCTTGCCGCTCAGTTCGTTGTTCACCTGCATCGACTTGCCGTCAGCGCCGGTCATCACCATCGATGACTGCATCGCGTAGGTTTCGCTGGTGAGCGTGACCGATCCGTCGCCGGCCATCTTCACGCGGCCGGTGCATTCGAGCTTCCAGCGGGTGGTGCTGCCCTGGGTACGCTGGTCGAGCACCTTGCACTGCTCGGAGCCCGGCGGCCGGCTCGCCCTCGCCTGCAGGTCCTGGATCTCCTGGGCGCTGATGCATTTCTTGAGCACGATCGGCGGCATCGGCCTGGTTCCGGGCACTTCCGCACGGATGGTCATCTCCCACAGGCCTTCACGGAAGTTGCCGACGATCGGCGGCACGGCGGCATCGGCAGGCACGGCCGCCGTGGCCAGCAGCCACAGTACGCCTGCACCTGCGGAAACCACCACAGCCCGTGCCGCGCACGTCGGGGGAACTTCACCTGTCCTGTTCATCGTCGGGCTTCTCTGGCATCGCCGCATCGGGTCGTCGCGTCCGGCCGTTCAGCCGAGCAGCGCCATCGCGCTGCGGCCGTGGATCCATTCCCGCTCTTCGTCGCTCAGGCGCGGAATCTTCTCGATGTTGGCCAGCGGATCGAAATCGGCCATGTCGAACGGGCAGTCGGTGCCGATCACGACGCGGTCTGCACCCATCGTGTCGACCAGGTGCCGCACCGACTGCGGCAGGTGCGCCAGCGCGTCGTACCAGAAACGGCGCCGGTACTCGGTCGGAAGCTTCGCGATGTGCTGCTGCGCCTCGGCGCGTACCTCGAAGCCGTGGTCGAAGCGGCCGATCTGGTAGGGCACGAAGCCGCCGGCATGCGGCAGCACGATCTTCAGGCCCGGACAGTCGTCAAGCGCGCCACTGAAGATGAGGTGCGCGACCATGATCGTGGTATCGAGCGGATAGCCGATGAAGTTCTGCAGGTAGTAGTCGTCCATGCCGCCCTTTGCCACGCACTGGTACGGATGCGTGAACAGCGACATGCCGAGCTGCTCGATGGTCTTGAGCACCGGACGGAACTTCATCGAGGCCAGCAGTTCGCCCTCGATCGAGGTGCCCGTCTCGACCATGCGGAACCCGTGCTCCTTCCGTGCGCGTTCGAGTTCGGCGATCGCCGCGTCGGGATCCTGCATCGGCAGCGATGCCATGCCCTGCAGGCGTGACGGATGCGCGGCGACCATGTCGGCGATGCCGTCGTTGACCAGCCGCGCGGCGGCCAGGCCGGCATCGGCCGGCAACCAGTAACAGTAGGCCGGCGGGCCCACGGAAATCACGGACACGTCGAGCCCGAGACGGTCCATCTTCTCGACCTTTGCATCCGCGTCGTGGAACGCGCGGTCGAGCGGCACCGCATGGCTGCCGCGCACGAGGAAACGCTGCTCGCCGCGCTGTTCCACGCGCGCATTGAACCGGGCCGGATCGGCAGCGAGCGCATCGAGGAAGCGCTGCGGAATCACGTGCGAATGCAGGTCAATGCGCTGGGCCATCGGAATCATCGCGTTCGAGGGTAATGGGGCATTATCTCCCGCATCGTTCCTTGCTGTCGTGCTGCCGTGCCAAGTGCTCCCCTGCAACCCCGTCGACCGCAGCTTTCGCGGCACGCCCCCGGCATGGCCGGTGCTGCCAGCCGGCGCCGCATGGTGCTGCACGCTGCCGCAGGCGCACTGCTTGCAGCAGCGGCCACCGGCGTCCGCGCCACCTCGCAGGCCCGGGTCAGGGACGGCTCTGGCGATCGCTCCGTCATCGGCGCACGGGACGATACCCCCGCGTCCCCACGCCCGCTGGGCCACCGCGTGTTCCCGCTGCAGCCAGGCCGCGACGAGCGTACTGCGCGCCGGCTGCTGTTCTGGTATCCGGCAGCCGCGCCGGTATCCCGGCAGGGCCCTGCCCGGGAACCGGCCAGTGCCGGCAGCGATGCATCGGTGGCAGACGGCCGCCATCCCGTCGTGCTGTTCTCGCACGGCTTCCTGGGCGCGGCCGACCAGTCGCGTTTCATCACCGAGAACCTCGCGCGCATGGGCTATGTCGTTGCCGCAGTGGACCATGACGACGCCATCGACCGCGGCGCGCGCATCGCGTTTCCCGACGTCCTGCGGCCCGGAGACTGGACCGGCACGACGCAGATCGAACGGCGCAACGATCTGGTCGCACTGCTCGACCGCATGACGGTGCTCGATGCAGACCCGGATTCATTCCTGCACCGCCGCCTCGACCTGGCACGCATCGGTGCGGTCGGCCATTCGCTCGGCGGCTATGCGGTGCTCGGCATGGCCGGGGCGCGTACGGCATGGCGCGAGCCGCGCATCCGCGCGGTGGCCGGACTGTCGCCGTACACCGCCCCCTACCTGCTGCCGGGGCGCTTCGGCGCGATCGACATCCCGGTGATGCTCCAGGGTGGCACTTTCGACATCGGCATCACGCCACTGCTGCCGCGCTTCCATGCGCTGCTGCGCGCGCCGCGCTACCTGCTGGTGCTGCGCGACGTACACCACCTGGGCTGGACCGACTTCGCCCTGGGCGGACGCACGACGGTCGAGGCGACCCGCAGCGGCAACACGCGCTGGATCTTCGACTACCTGCTCGCCTTCCTCGAACAGCACCTGCGCGGCGTCGATCGCAGGCAGGTGCTGCTGCGCGCGAACCCGGCCCTCGAGTCCCTCGCATCGGACCCGGGCTGACGCCAGGCTCAGCCGGCCTCGCCGAGCAGCGTGTATGCCGTCCTGCAGCAGATCTGCTCGCGTTCCTGCGGCGTGAGGCGCGGCACCGCATCGAGGTTGGCGATCGGCGTCTCGTCGCCCATGTCGTACGGCGAGTCGGTGCCGAGCACGCAATGGTCGGCACCCACGCTGTCGATCAGGTGCCGGGTCGACTGCGGGTTGTGCGTCAGGCAGTCGAAATAGAACTTCCTGAAGTGGTCGACCGGCGAGGTGGTCGACAGCGCACGCGCCTCCGGGCGCACCGAGTGGCCATGGCGGAAGCGGCCGATCTGGTAGGGCACGTAGCCGCCGCCGTGGGCGAGCAGGAAGCGCAGGTTCGGCACTTCATCCAGTGCACCGCTGAACATCATGTTCGCGGTGAAGATGGTGGTCTCGAGCGGGTTGCCGATCATGTTGATCAGGTAGTACTTGTCCAGGCCCATGTCGGTGCACCACCAGTTCGGGTGCACGAACACGAACACGCCGAGCTGCTCGGCGGTCTTGAACAGCGGCCGGTACTTCGGGTCGGCCAGCTGCTGGTTGTTCACCATCGCCTGCATCTCGACCGCCTTGAACTTGTACTCGCGCACCGCGCGCTCGAGTTCGGCGATCGACGCATCGACATCCTGCAGCGGCAGGCTCGCCATGCCGCGCAGGCGGTCGGGCCGCTTCGCCACCATCGCGGCGATACCGTCGTTTTGCAGCTTCGCGATCTTCAGGCCGATCTCCGGCTTCGTCCAGTAATAGAACGTCGGCGGTGCGGCGGAGATCATCGAGATGTCGATGCCCTTCTTCTCCATCGCTTCGACCTTGGCGTCGGCGTCGTAGTACTCGGCCACCAGCGGGAAGCTGTTCTCCTTGCGCACCACCCGGCGCTTGTCGCCTTCGCCCTCGATGCGGGTCTCGAAGGTCGCCTGGTCGGCGAGTACGGCATCGATGACCCCCTGCGGGATCACGTGGTTGTGCAGGTCGATTCGTTTCATCGAAGCTCCGTCGGTGTCGGTTCAGGCTGCCGGCGCAGGCCACGCAGCGGCGAGCGAGCGCGAAGTATAAGGGCTCGCCCGCCGACGGGCGGTGGCTGCCGCCGGCCGCCGCCCCGCCAGGCCTGCCGGTTTATACTGGGGCAGCAGAATCATCGAAGCACACAGCCGGAGGAGTCACACGAATGAGCACTACCCAGGACACGATGCTGGTGGTCGGCGGCGGCATCATGGGCGCGGGGATCGCGACCTCTTTCGCATCGGCCGGATGGGCCGTGCACGTGATGAGCCCCTCGCAGAAGACGCGCGACGGCCTGCCGGCCAGCATCCGCACCGGGCTGTCGAAGCTGCAGGTCGACGAGGCGCTGGCCGACGCCGTCGGCATCCACGCATCGCTCGACACCGTGCCCTGGGCCTCGCTCGCGCTGGTGGTCGAGTCGGTCACCGAAGACCTGGCGCTGAAGCAGCGACTGTTCCCCGACCTCGCTGCGCGCAGCACCGCGCAGACGATCCTGGCCACCAACACGTCCAGCTTCCCGATCGGCGACATCGCCAGGGCGGTACCCGAGGCCGACCGTGCGCGCGTTGCCGGCCTGCACTACTTCATGCCGGCCCACCTGGTGCCACTGGTCGAGATCGTGCGCTCGGAGTGGACATCCGACCCGGTGGTCGACCGGCTCGAGCGCTGGATGCATGCCGCGCGCAAGGCACCGATCCGCGTCAACAAGGACATCTGCGGCTTCATCGGCAACCGGCTGCAGGCAGCGCTGATCCGCGAGGCGCTGTACCTGGTCGAAACCGGTGTCACCACCGCGCAGGGCATCGACGATGCCGTGCGCTTCGGATTCGGCTTCCGTTTCCTGGCCTGCGGGCCGATGAAGCAGAAGGAGTTCTCGGGCTGGGACACCAACCTCGCTGCCGGCAACGTGATCTACCCGACCCTGTGCAACAACCCGAAGCATGGCGAGATGCTGCACGGGATGATCGCCGCCGGGAAGATCGGCATGAAGACCAAGGCCGGCTTCTGGGAATACGACGACGCGAAGATTGCGGCCGAGAAGGCCGCCTACGAGAAGAAACTGCGCCAAGCGTTCGAACTGCTGCAGTCGGAACTGGGCGGCTGAGCCCAGCCCCGGAAGCTGCCGGGGCTCGCGTCCGCCGGTGCTCGCGCAACACGCCTGCACCGGGGTGGCGTGCAGGCGCTACCCCGGCACGCCTGAAGCCGCGGTCACTTCGCGGCGATCACCATGATCTCGATCAGGGTCGTCGGGTTGCCCAGCCCGACCTGCACCGTCGCGCGGGCCGGCAGGTTGTTCGCATCGACCCAGGCGAGCCAGGCCTCGTCCATGCCCGGCTTGTTGCGCATGTCGGAGATGTAGCAGGTCGCCGACAGGATCTTTGCCTTGCTGGTACCGCAGGCCGCCAGTGCGCGGTCGATGTCGGCCAGCACCTGCTCGGTCTGGCCCTTGATGTCGAGGGTCTCGTCGGAGGCGACCATGCCGGCGAGGTAGCACACACCGTTGTACTCGACGGCGTCGCTGAGTTTCGGGCCGGACGGATGACGGACGATCGTGCTCATGGGTGACTCCCTTGGATGACGGAACGGCGAAGCTTAGCGAGTGGACCGGGCGCGCGCAAATCGACAGCGCGTCGGTGTCATCAGAGCGTCGGCTGGCCCCGGAAATGATCGAACCGGTCCATCGATTCGACCCCCACTTCCAGCATCCTGTTCCCCTGCAGCACACGCAGCGGCACCCTGACCCCGGGCTTTCCATACGCCCAGAGCCGCTTGTACATGTCGGCCTGGCCGGCGAGTTCCTGGCCGTCCAGTGCCGTGATGATGTCGCCCCGGCGCAATCCGGCCTTCTGCGCGGGGCTCTCCGGGGTCACCCGCGTCACCACGATGCGTCCCTGGATCTCCTGGGTATGCAATCCGAGCCACGGCCGGGCATCGCTGCGCCGTCCGTTGGCGATCAGGTCGCCCAGGATCGGACGCAGCGCGTTGATCGGGATGAACATGTTGCCGGGGAAATTCGCCCTCGGCTGCACCGCATCGGCCACGAACAGGGAGCCGATGCCGAGCAGCCGGCCGTCGCGTCCGATCAGGGCGGCTCCGGCGAAGTCGCCGCGCGGCGGGGCCGTGAAGATCGCATCGTCCAGGATGTACTCCCAGTAGCCGGTGAAGGTGCGCCGCGAGGCGACGTACGCGACATCGGCCGCGACGGCACTGGCCACCAGCACGGCTTCGGTCGCCTCGAGTCGCGTCGAATCCCCCAGTTCCACGGGACGCACCGGTATCGGCGCGCTGGATCGCAGCAGCGCAAGGCCTGTCGGCTGGTCGAACGCGACCAGCGCGGCCGGCACGCTCCTGCCGTCTGCGGTGAAGACCTCGATGCGCGCGGCCTCGACCACGATGTAGCCGATGGTGAGGATCAGGCCACTGCTGTCGATCACCACGCCGGTACCTTCCCGGTCAGGGCCGAGCAGTTCCATCGAGGTCGCATCACGCAAGGCCTTCATCCGGATGCGCACCACCGCCCCGACCGCCTCGCGCAGGCGCGCCGCCGCCTCATCGGCGTCGGCAGCGGCTGCTGCAGCGGGCGGCGCTGCCATCCCGGCGGCCCGCACGGCTGCCTGCGGCATGATCAGGGCCAGCGTCAGGAAGGCACCGGCCAGGATTCTCAGCGAACGCGTGGCATGCATCGAGGCTCTCCACGAAGGGCGGGATTTGCTAGTGCTCGAGTTTGACATGAACGCCGGGGCCGCCCGTGCATCGCACCTCTGTTCCGTATTCCTCCATCGGAGGCATATGCTTATGCGATCTGATGCGTTCCCTGCCGGCGCCAGACCCGCGATAATCCGTCGCCGATCGCGCAGCAGCGGCTGGCATGGCGAGTACCCGGCGGCGGCGTCTCCGGGCAGCAATGGACGAGGAGGTCTTGGATGAAAGCGTCACCCCGGAAGTTCATCGGCTCGATGATTCTGGCAGCCGCCGCGCTCGGCGCCGTCACGGCCGAGGCAGCGGCCCAGCCGTCGCCCCAGCCAACGTCAGAGCGGCAGGTACGATCATGGGCCGCCAGTTGCGCTGCCTGCCACAACACCGACGGCCGCTCGGTCGGCGGCTTCCCGGCCCTGGCCGGCCGCAACGCGGACGACACTTATCAGGCGCTGATGGCGTTCCAGTCGGGCAAGCGGCCCGCGACGGTCATGCACCAGCACACCCGAGGCTACACGTCGGACGAACTCCGGCGCATCGCCGACTGGTTCGCAAACGCCAAACCTGCCCGCTAGACCGACAACGGAGTCCCGCATGAGCGTCAGTCGCAGAACCTTCATCGCCGCGAGTGCCACCGGTGCCAGCCTCGCGCTCGCCGGCTGTGCCAGTACCCCTTCGCGTCCGCTGGCCCGCGTGGTCGTCATCGGCGGCGGCTATGGCGGTGCCACGGCCGCCAAGTACCTCCGGCTCTGGGAACCCCGGCTCGACGTCACGCTGGTCGAGCGCAACGAGGCCTTCGTCTCCTGCCCGATCAGCAACCTGGTGCTGGCCGGCGCCGAGAAGATCGAGAACCTCACCGTGCCCTACGACGGGTTGCGCAAGTACGGTGTCCGCGTGGTGCGCGATGACGCGACCGCAATCGACTACGAGAAGCGTGTCGTGCGCCTCGCGCGCGGCGATGCCTTGCCCTGGGATCGCCTGATCGTCGCGCCGGGCATCGACTTCCTCTACGACCAGATCCCCGGCCTGAACACCGCCGATGCACAGTCGAGGGTGTTGCACGCCTGGAAGGCCGGTCCGCAGACCGTCGGCCTGCGCCGGCAACTCGAGGCCATGCCCGACGGGGGCGTGTTCGCCATCTCGATCCCGCGCTCGCCCTATCGCTGCCCGCCCGGGCCATACGAGCGCGCATCGGTGATCGCCGACTACTTCCGCAAGGCCAAGCCGCGCTCGAAGCTGCTGGTGCTCGACGCCAACGCCGACATCGTGTCCAAGCCGGCACTGTTCCGCGGCGTCTGGAACGAGCGCTACAAGGGCATCATCGAATACCGCCCGAACAGCGAGCTGGTCGAGTTCGATCTGAAACGGAACATCGCACGCATGCAGATCGAGGACGTCAAGGCCGACCTTTTCAACATCATCCCGCCCCAGCGTGCGGGCCTGGTGGCAACCGACCTGATCACCGTCAATCGCCAGTGGTGCGGGGTCGAGTTCCTCGGCTTCGAGTCGGCGAAGATACCGGGTGTGCACGTGATCGGCGATGCCGTGGCAGCAGCCCCGGCGATGCCCAAGTCGGGCTTCATGGCCAACAACCATGCGAAGCTCGCCGCAGATGCAGTCATCGCGCGGCTGACCGGCCTGCCGGTCAACGAGAACCCGATCATCGCGAACACCTGCTACAGCTTCCTCACCACCACCGAAGCCGTGCACGTAGCCTCGGTGCACAAGTACGACCGCCAGCAGAAAACGCTGGTGCCGGTGAAGGGCGCGGGCGGACTGTCTCCGGGCCGCACCGAACTGGAAGGCCAGTATGCCTACGCCTGGGCACGCAACATCTGGGCTGACGCGCTCGGCTGACGTTCGGAGCTGACGTTCCGTGCTGACGTTCGGAGCTGACGTTCGGAGCTGACGTTCCGTGCTGACGCGCCGGACTGACGCGCAGGCCGGATCACGACCGGATGGCCGACCCCCCGGCGGCACGTGCTGCCGGGGGCGGCTACGCGTTACTTCCCGCCGAGCTTCAGCCGGTACAGCCGTCGGGTCGTGTCCCCCAGGATGCGCTTCTGTACCGCCTCGTCCATGTTGGCCAGGCCACGCACGGCACGCGCCTTGCCCAGCCAACCCATGTCGAACGGATAGTCGGTGCCGTAGACCACGCGGTCCTTGCCGAGCTTGTCGACCGCAAACTGCAGCGCCTGCGCGTCGTGGATCAGGGTGTCGAAGTGGAACCGCTTCAGGTAACGCTCGGGCGACACGGCACCGTTGACTTTCGGCTCCTGGCGCTCGCCGTACCCGTGCCGCCACCGGCCCATGATCCACGGCGTGAAGCCGCCGGTGTGCGCGAGCAGGATGCGCATCTTCGGGAAGCGATCGAGCACGCCGCCGAAGATCAGGCTGGCCGCTGCAATGGTCGTGTCCAGCGGGTTACCGATGAAGTTTCGCAGGTAGTAGGACTTCAGCCGGTCGTTCACGCCCATCACGTCCACCGGATGGATGAACACCGGCACGTCGGTATCGGACACCGCGCGCCAGAACGGATCGAGCGCCCGGTCATCGAGGTTGGTGCCCGCGACGTTGGATCCGATCTGCACCCCGACATGCCCGCGCCGCACCGCGCGGCGCAGTTCGGCTGCAGCCGCCTTCGGGGCCTGCAGCGGCACCTGGGCCATGCAGCGGA